>JBKQTS010000262.1:0-70045 GCA_052143075.1 Syntrophobacteraceae bacterium
TTCAGAGCCTGCGGACCCGAGTATGCTGACTTCCATGGAGACCTTCGTGTCAGGGAATTTGTTCACTAAAAGCACTTAATTCTAGAGGTTTTTCCAAATATTACAATTGAAATAGTTTTTAACTCAAAAAGTGTTACCTACCTCCTCGGACACCTGTTACCCATCTCCCCGGTCCAAACAAGGGAGGGCAGGGGGGAGTTGTGTTTCCCCCCTTTTCTAAAGGGGGGAAAGGGGGGATTTTAGTTTGAAAGCTTTTTCTGCTCACTGTTCACCATTCACTATTCACTATTTACAGCAATGTACGCAGGCGGTTGACGATCTGGTCTTTGGGCACAGCGCCCAGCAGGCGGTCTACAAGCCGGCCGTTTTTGAACACAAGCATTGTGGGGACGCTTTGTACCTGATATTGGGAAGCCAGGCCCGGGCTCTTGTCCAGGTCGATTTTCGCGAATTTTATAAGCCCGGAGTACTCCGAGGCGAGCTCGTCTGCAATCGGCAGCAAGATTCGGCAATGGCCGCACCACGGCGCCCAGAAGAGCACCAGCACGGGCCCGGAAAACCTGAGGACTTCGGCGTCGAATGTACGTTCATTTACGTCGATAGCGTGTTCGGGATAGGCTGCCGTTAAATGCAGCGGCGCGCGACACTTGCCGCAGACGGCCCTTTCTCCGGCGCGTGAGCGAGGGATGCGGTTTTTTGCCCCGCACTGCTTGCACCGGCTTATAAAACTGTCTTGCACCATTGATATTAGCACTCCATTTAATTTAGAATAGCAACTCCGTATTCGGTGGAGATGAAGCAACGAATAATCACGTTATTTTTCCATGCAAGTTACAACGTTTCTCTAACTCTGAACAATTGGTGGAATTTCCCGTGCGCCTTCATACTGAGTTTCCTATTCAATTAAGGGAGGTGGTGGAGTGGCTCGCATAGACGATTACAAAGAATCATTCCGTCTGGCTTCGGTGGAGATGAAAAAAAAGGATGTCGCCTCGCTGGCCAAAGCTGCCGGAGCCGTGTTTTCCCCTGAGCAGGGTTTGATCGTTCCCTTTCTCGGTACTGAGTATAGAGTGGAAATTCATCCTCAGACGGATATTCACAAGGTCAATTCGAACGAAGAGGTTTCGATTCCGGACAAAATTTTGATTGCGCATTATTTGCTTGGTGCTATAGGAAAAAAATCTACCGGGAACCTTATCACTTTTCGCCAGATTCCGGATGGGCATTTTTATTTTGAAGCATTTCAGAGGCGGGCCAGAGATCCATTTGCAAACTTTTTCGGCAATAACGGCCGGCTTTTTGTAAAATGTGCCGAAATGATGGGAGCATTACCGGTGGAAACTGGGGATTTCGGCATGGATTTTCCCGTCTTTCCATATATTCACATTCAACTGGTTCTGTGGTCGGGGGATGAAGAGTTTCCTCCCGATGCTACGATTCTTTTTGATGAAAGTGTCCATCGGATTCTTCCAGCCGAAGATATTGCGGTGATGAGCGGCAGCCTGGTCTACCGGCTTATCGGTTTGGGAAGAAAAATCCAGTCGGAAGCCTGATATTAATTCGTAGCGAGAAGCGAGGAGCAAGAAGCTGGAAGAACACAGTCCGATCGCTTCTCGCTCCCCGCTTCTGCCTCATTGGAGGAAGTATCTTGAAAATAGCCGTAACGGGTAAGGGCGGGGTCGGAAAAACCACCTTGAGCGCTTTCCTTGTAAGGTGGTTTGCCGAACAGGGGAGAAGTGTTCTTGCCATCGACGCAGACCCCGATGCCAACATGGCCCACGCCTTGGGGATAAAAAACGCCTCAGAAATCATGCCTGTCTCGCAAATGAAGGAATTGGTGGCCGAGCGGACCGAGTCGGTTCCCGGCACTTATGGCGGTTTTTTCAAGCTCAATCCTAAGGTTGACGACCTGCCCGAAAAACTCTCCGTCCGTCAGGGAGAAAATATACGGCTTATGGTCATGGGTGGAATCAAAAAAGGCGGAACCGGCTGCGTGTGTCCGGAGAGTATTCTGCTCAAGAACCTGGTTCAGCACTTGATATTGAGACGTGATGAAATGGTGATCATGGATATGGAGGCCGGGATTGAACACTTGGGCCGTGGGACTTCAAAATCCGTCGACTGGCTGATCACCGTCGTGGAACCCGGCCAGCGCAGCGTTGAGACAGCCTCCCGTATACGTGAGCTCGGCAGGGATATCGGGCTTACCAGGATCGGCCTGGTCGGCAACAAGATTCGTAACGAGCGAGATCGTTCTTTTCTGAGAAAAGTGCTCAGCGGCCAACTGATTCTTGGCTTCATCCCTTACGATGACCTGATAATCGAAGCAGACCTGCGGTCGGAATTTGCGGCAAAAGTGAGCGATCAAACCAAGGCTGCTCTCGACAAAATAGTCAAAAACCTGGTAGAGGCGGCGAAAGCTGCCGGCGCCGGCACGGAGTGACCTCTTATGATCGATGTCCAGAATCAGGCTGACCACAGGAACATCAGTATCGATAAGGTTGGCGTAAAGGATATCCGCTACCCGCTCACGGTGATGGACAGAAACAACGGGGTCCAGCATACGGTTGCCTCCATAAACATGTACGTGAATGTGCCGCGTGAGTTCAAAGGCACTCACATGAGCCGTTTCATTGAAATTCTGAATCAATTTCACGGTCATCTCGATATCAGGGAATTCTCTTCTGTTCTGGGAGTTCTTCAGGAGCATCTCCAGGCTGAATCCGCACATATGGAAATAAACTTTCCATATTTCATTCGAAAGCTCTCCCCGGTGACCGAGAGCGCCGGCCTGATGGAATACCGCTGCCGTATCGCCGGCACTTTGGACCGGGAGAAAGGCTACGATCTGGTCGTCGAGGTAAATGTTCCCATCACGACTGTTTGCCCGTGTTCCAAAGAAATCAGCGATCATGGGGCCCATAACCAGAGGGGTACGGTACGCATCGCCGTTCGCTTCAAGCGCTTTATCTGGATCGAGGACCTGATCGATCTGGTGGAAAAGGCCGCTTCCTGCGATGTCTACTCGGTACTCAAAAGGCCTGATGAAAAATACGTTACCGAGTACGCCTACGATAATCCAAAATTCGTCGAAGATGTAGTACGGGACATAGCTTACGACTTGGAACACGATCCGAATGTCTGTTGGTTTTTGGTGGACGTCGAGAATTTCGAGTCCATTCACAACCACAGCGCCTATGCGTTTATCGAAAGGCTCAAGTAAGCTTTCGGACCGTTTCTGCCTGGACGCTTTTTCTACTGCATTTTCATAAAAATAGATCCCCCGTGCATATATTTAAGCTCGTTCACTCATCGAGGAGATATCCTGTGAGCGATCTGAAAAGATTTGAGCAGGTATGCCGGGCCATGGCCGACCCGGCGTTCTATCCTCATCGGGTCTCCAGCCTGCAAAGGCGAGATACGCACATATCGGTCGTCTTTCTAACGGGCGAGTTCGTTTATAAACTGAAAAAGCCCATCGATTTCGGTTTTCTTGATTACACCGGTCTCGAGGCCAGGCGGAAGATGTGCGAACTTGAAGTCAAACTCAACAAACGGCTGTCCCGGGGCGTCTATCTGGGCGTGGTTGAATTGAGAAGGGAGGACGGCCGGTTTCATTTCGGAGGTGGGGGCGAGCTGGTGGAATACGCGGTTAAGATGAAACAGCTTCCCGATGACGCTTCTCTTTCGAATCGGATCGTGTGCGGAAAAGCCACTCCGGATGAGATGCTTGGACTTGGAAGGCGTTTGGCTGAATTTTACGCTGCGGCCGAACACAGCGAGCAAATCGATTGGTTCGGCGGTCACCAGGTCATAGAGTTCAACACTGAGGAGAATTTCCGCCAATTGGCGCCGTTCGTTGGAAACCTGGTTGGGCAGGAGCGGTTCGATTTTATAGTCGAGTCAAGCCGCGGATTTTTAAGGGACCGCGGGGGCCTCTTCCAACGTCGGGTTGAAGAAGGCCGAATTCGCGACGGTCATGGAGACCTCAGGGCCGAGCATGTCTATTTCCTCGATGGGATTCAGATAATCGACTGTATTGAATTCAACGAACGTTTTCGGTACGGGGATACGGCTGTTGACCTCGCCTTCCTTCACATGGACGTCGAACGGCTCGCAGGACCCGATTTAAGCCTCGCGGTATTGAACGGCTATGCGGAATCCAGCCGCGATTACGGCATATACACGCTGCTGGATTTCTACTCGTGCTATCGCGCTGTCGTGAAGATGAAAATTTCCTGTTTGAGCAACAGCGAATTGGCGCAAGGCCCTAGAAAGCGCGAAATGCAAATGCGCGCCGGCCAGTATCTCGATCTCGCCTTCCGCTACGCCGTGCAGTTTGCCAGGCCGACACTCTATGTCCTGTGCGGATTGCCGGGGACCGGTAAGTCAACCTATGCACAAAGACTGCACGAGATATTCGACACTGCTCTTTTCAGGTCCGACACGGCCAGGCAGGGAATTCCGGGATACGGCGCGCACCGGGGCCCTGTGCCCTTCGGTACAGGGATATACAGACACGAGATGCGGGGGTGGGTCTATTCGTGGCTGCTCTCAATGGCTCAGGAGGAGCTCAAAAAGGGGCGCTCTGCCATCCTGGATGCCACCTTTTCACAGCGAAAATGGCGCGAAGAGGCGGTAAGGCTGGCTAAAGACCTGGACGCCAATATCTTATTCTTCGAATGTGTGAGTTCGCAGGACACTATTTTGCAAAGGCTGGGACGCCGCCGGGAAGGCGAGGACGGCCAATCGGATGCAAGGCCCGAACATCTGCCGGGCCTTGTGAATGAATTTGAGACTATTGACGAACTCGCCCCCGAGCTACGCACCAGGGTAAACACGGAAACAGACATCGAAGCAAACCTGAGAACAATTCTAGCCGGCGCCTATTCAATGAGACGGGCGCAAGTCGAAGAGAAAATAGCGCAACTATAATGACTTGCAGCAAAACCACCGGCCGGAACATCACCGGCAAGAAACAAAGTCTGCAAGGGGCAAGAACTGTTTCCCGGTCGCCCGTCATTTTGTCCGGTTCTCGAGGTTTTTTACAGGCGCAAACCAGCGCCAGCCCTGGAGGGTACTATCATCTTTTTATTACGTACAGTACGCTCAATTGTCCATTTCGTGTTGTTTCTGCTTTTTCTTATGTTAACTGACGAAATCTGTTCTACCCGATGAACTTCTCTCAATTCTCGACATGTATCCATCTGTTGATTAATGCAACACCCTGCCATCCTCCGCTAGACGTCCCTGCCTTCAATGCAATTCAGAATCCGGATATTCCTCCTGAGGACTGATCGTTGCGTAAAAAAAAACACGCCAAAAACAATGGCAAGCCCAATTTGCATAAGCGCATTTGCTAGTGTCGATATCGCGATCAACAATCTTCCTGAGTAGAACTCAGAGGGTGAAATTCCATGAAGCCATTTAGCAAAAACTCCCAGGACAGTGAGTCCCTGAGAATTTGCAAGATAGTGGCAAGAACGAAAATTGATCGCTGCGATAACCAGCATAGAGACAATGCCGAAGGAGTAGAACGCATAGAAAGCCAGAAGGTGGTTCTTTGAAGTTGTCTTTTTCAGCCACTTAATGTCTCGGTCAATCATGCTCATAATCCTGCAATCCGTGAATGTAAGAAATAGGGGTAGTAAAAACATAGCTGCGTTTTCATAGGCCACATAATTGGACAATTTACAACACTGTCCAGTTTTGCCCCTTGTTTTTACTAGCTTTTTTGGCTCGCCGGCGCTTGTGCCGCTTTGAGCGGTGCAAGCGTGCGTTGCGGGTGCGCGGCTGCACGGCGCAACCAAAGGCGCACCCACCCCTCGCGGCATGTCAATTCTTTAATCAGGCTCCGGTAAAATGGCGGCGGGCTTCCTGCGCCACTCGTGCAATTCGCGAGTCAAGTAAGAACTGAAGACTACTGTTGCGTTTCTTGAGTTACTCGACATTTCAAAAACACTCTGGATTCCGGCTCAAAAGCACTGCCGGAATGACGGAGTGCGGCGACTAATTGTAATCAAATCTCGATGAATTTGTGAAACGCTACACTAACTAAAAACTAAAAACTGAAAACTAAAAACTCTCTTAACGCTTTTCCATCGCAAGCTCGATTAACCTGTCCAGAAGCTGGGAAAAATCTATGCCCGCTTTTGCTGCCGCCTGCGGGAAAAGGCTTGTGGCGGTCATTCCGGGAATGGTGTTTGTCTCGAGTATGTAGAGATCGTCCCCGGAAAGGATCATGTCGGTCCGGCTGTAGCCTCTGCAGTGCAGGGTGTTGTGGGCGAGCTTGGCGTATTGCTGCGCTTTTTCCGTCAGCTCCGGGGTGATCCTGGCGGGACAAATCTCGTTTGTGGCTCCGAAGGTGTATTTGGCCTCGTAATCGAAAAATTCGTACCTCTCATTCGGACAGATTTCAATGAGAGGAAGAGCCAGCAGATCTTCGTTTCCCAAAACTCCGGCGGTGATTTCAACTCCGCTGATGTATTTTTCAACCACACAACGTCTGTCGAAGCTCCATGCTTTTTCGAATGCGCTCCGGAGGTCTTTTTGCTCTCGTGCGATTGTCAAACCTATGCTGGAGCCCTCGTGTTCGGGTTTGATGACAACCGGCAGCCCCAGTTTGTCAATAACTGCGGAGGCTCGAGGCGGGTTTGACCTGTCCGCCACTATGTAGGGGGAGGTGGGCAGTCCTGCCTGAACATAAAGCTGCTTGCTCAGGACCTTATTCATGGCAATGGCGCTACCGAGCACGCCGCTGCCCTGATAGGGTATTTCCAAAGAATCGAGCAATCCCTGGATAGTGCCATCTTCGCCCATTCGCCCGTGGAGAATGATGAGAGCAACGTCCAGCGCTTTGGCCTCACTCGCCAGCAACGGCAGGTCAGTTGCGGGATCGTACCTCACAACCTCGTAGCGCGATTTATCGAGCGCGCTGAAAACTTGCGCGCCGCTCGCCAGGGAAACCTCGCGTTCCGCCGATTTCCCTCCCGCCAGCAAGGCTACTTTCAGCTTTTTCGTTTCCATGATGCCGGGTCATGCTCCTTTGATGCAGTCAATTGTGATCCCCATAATTTCCGAGCCTTGAGGCGCTATGGTCAGGTGAGAGAAAATAGTCCGTTCAAGCGCAACGTAGAGATCGAGTTTATCACGCAGGAATTGAACTTGCGGGGGCCCTTTTGCATAGCGCTCGATCAGGTCGCGATAGCGCTCCTCGATCAAGACGACCTGGTCGTGTTTCACCCTTTTGTCGGAGTAGTTGACGATCAGCGATTCCGTAACAGGACCTGCAACTTGCGAAGAGGCAAGAGATATGTGTTCCTTTACAATACTGGCAATGGCCGGTGCAACGATCCCCTCGAGCATTCGGGCTCCAAGGACGGCATGGTTTTCACGTGTCTTGATGCTGGGCATTTTTCCCACATCGTGCAAAAGGGCCGCTGCTTCTATGAGTCGCAGGTCCAGTTTGGAGCCGTTTTGGTTCAACCGGGCCGCAAGCAGGAGCGCGACTTCGGCAACGATCAGGCTGTGCCTGCGTATATTTTGAGGCATATCGAATTGCCCGAGCAATTCCATGCATTCGCTGCGGGATGGAAAGATCATTCTTGTCTATAAGTTCCTGTTTTTATAGTTTTCTGTAAAACTTGGTCCAGGGTTGACGTTCGGTTTCCCTGAGGTCGAGAAGAGCGGCGTGCAGCGTCTGGACGGCGAGTTGGGCGCAATGCATTTCCGCCTTTGGCAAGGACTCCAGGAAATCGGCAATCTGCCGGGCTGAAATGGCCCGGGCTTCCGCAATCGGCTTACCCTCGATCATGCCGGCTAACGCGTTGGCGCAGGCGACCGTGTAAATACAGCCGTCCGTGTAAAAAGACGCCGAAATTATACGGCCGTTGCGCGACATCAGGTATATTTCCAGGGTGTCGCCGCACTCGCGGCTGCACTTTCCATATCCGTCGGCGTGCTGAATCCTTCTCCGCCTGGCTGTCTCGAGCGCCATGGAAAGGAAATTGGCAGAGTGTTGCTGCAGGAATTGCAAAACTTTTTGGTCCATCCGTTTTCCTCGACGAAACAAAACTTATACTATTTGTACCTTAATTCGCCCGGTTTTTAAACACCGCCGGTTGGGTTAATGATTAATTCCACAAACTCACGAGTTTCAAAACAATAAGCCCCAGAACATTTGCGTAAATTCCCGCCAGGACGTCATCGAGCATTATCGCGGTCCCGCCGCTCAGCTTGCTTTCAACCGAGCGGATCGGCCACGGCTTCCAGATATCAAACAGGCGAAAGAGCAAAAAACCGGTCAGAATGGACGCAAAGCTTACCGCGTGCCCCGTCATGGCCACGAGGTACCCGCATAGTTCGTCGATTACGACCTCTTGAGGATCTGTCCTGCCCAGTTCCCGTTCCGTCTTCTCTGAAAGACCCCACCCGATCAGGTATACGGCGCCGGCAAAAGTCAACTGAATTTGCCAGGGAAAGTGCCCGACAGCGAGAAAACAGGGAATTCCGGCGATCAGCGTCGCCACTGTACCGGGGGCCACCGGCGCTTTGCCGAGCCCGAAAATCGAGGTCAGCAGGAAACTAATTGAGTGACCCTTTTGCATTCTTTTCCGGAATCCTCTTGTTCGTCATTCCGGCGGGGCCTGCCCCGGAAGTGTCCAGTCCGGGGGCCGGAATCCAGTCAAACCAGCGTGTGATACAAATCTTCGTAATTCGGATTCGTGCTGACTTAAGCGCAGCATCGCTCCGGCGGAAGCCCTGCGAAAATCGGAAGAGGCCACAGAGAGCCGCGTAGCGGCGAAGGGGGTGTGGGGGGCGAAGTTCCCCGCGCTTTTCCGGACTATTTATTCATGACTTCGATTATTTTGATGTCCACCCCCTGGATGCATTTGATAAGAATTTCAAAAAGGCTCTCAGCCGGGATCTTCTTTTTAGGTCTGCTTGGACTGATAGTTGCGGCGTAAATTCCGCAGATGTGAATCTCTATTTCGAATTTGAGTGGTTTATACTCAAATAAAGCGCAATCGTCGCTTTCGGAGTAAGAAAATTCGAGGTAAACGGGGCTGCCCTTATCAGTAGTGAAAAATCCCTGCCCCTCTTTGACGAAAGACATTCCCGGGGCTTCCAGTTTCTGCTGGGGTTCCGCTGCAATATCGAATTCCAGGTTTTTCGGAGTATCGTGGGAACGAAGCCTGAGCCGGTATTGGGCAAAACTCCGCAACGACTCTGAGATAGGCGGGTTGATCCGCACTCCGAAGCGCTCGGCAACGTCCGGATAAATCCTTAGAATATTCTCGAAATCGGTCTGCGGACGAGCTGGGAGCTGTAACATAAGTTCGTAGAAATTGGACAGGAGCGGTTCGAGGGCTCGCTGCACTGTCTCCGCCGGGATTTTGCCCAGAAGCATCTGCTTCCTGAAGCTCGAAAAAAGAAGCTGCGGGAAACTCCGGAATAATTCGTCGGGATTCATCGTGCTCTCCGGCTCCGCTGGCGCTACCTGCAAAAGAAAGTCAGCACCTGCTCGAGCACACATTTTCTGTGCTCGGCAAGAAGACACCTGTTGGCATGCTCGATCCTGTTGTCCATGTTGAACTGGCGTATGAGTTTTTCAACGAATTGCCTTCGGTCTTCGCCCTGGAGCCAGCCAAAAAGAGTGCTCTCCCATTTTCCGCCTTCGAACCCGGGGAGTCTGGTGTCTTCGTTTATGATGGTCCCCTCGATCGTGCGATCAAGCAAATCTCTCAATTTGTTCCTGAAGTATTCGAAACCTTTCAGACAGACGATCCGCTCCGATTTTACAATTTCGATCGCCAGGTAAATGAACCAGATCATCGACCGCAAACGCATCGTTCTGTCCTGGTCCGTGCGCAAATCGGGTTTTTCAAAGGAGAAAAGGTGGAGAAAACATAGCACATTCTTTTGGTCTGCTGCTTTTACCTTACGAAAGAGGCATTGTATAATGATTTTTAGTGCTTCATTTTGATGAGGGATGAGAACTTCGTCCCAATCGGCCTCAGATATCACCCCAAACGAGTCTTCCAGAATAACCTGAACTGTTTCTGCATCCCGGAAAATCGTGAAATGCTCCGAAGTGATTCGGCCTGTGGTCCGCTCGAGGGCGTAGCCGAGCAGGAACAGGCGTACTGCATCGTGTCCGTCCCGGTCTTTTGGAACCCCCCGATCGGTCAGGGCCAGAAGCTTTTCCACCAGTATCTCCCGGTCATTTTGGAGAATCCCGGCCAGCGGGGCGAAAGATGGAATAGAGGACCATGCGTGAATGTGGTTGTCGATTGTGGCATTTATCCGGTCTATGCGCTCGGACATAAACATTCCCGGGTTCTCCCCTTGATATCGGGAGAAATGATCAGGATGAGAACTCCACGCCCCGCGAGAGCCTGCCAGGGGTTTCCGTTCGCACTTTTTGTGTGTCGGCTTTTATCGCGCGCTGAACGACACGTTGAAGCAGGTGCAGGTCCTGTCGTGACAGAGCCTGGAAATTTACCGGCTTATCTGCCGTTTCAGGCGCGGGCTCCATTGGGTCATAAAGGAGCACAAAGGGGGTCCCGGGTGAAATCTCCTCGGCGATTTGAAAAAGAGAGAGATCCTCAGCGCCTGAGCCTTCAAGGTCGGCCCGTTCGTCCGCTATGACAAGAGCAAATTTTGCCTTAACAAGAGCCGATACATATTCCGCGTGTGTCTTCACGAGCTTCGCCTCGAAATTGACCCCTGTCGCGGCGAGTCCGCGAATAAGTCTCTCGGCGTCCCCCGGGTCGGCCCAGAAGTGCAGGATTGGAAGTTTATCCTTTGAAATAGAAGTCAAAGGCCGTTTGTTCCCTCTTTTTAAGCAGAATGGCCAAGGGCTTCCGGAGCCGGTTTATAAAACTGTTCCAGGCCTAACGCCTCCGCCACCGGTTTGAAGGTAATAGTGCCTTTGTATAAATTCAGTCCGTTCATCAACGCCGATTCTTTGAGGCAGGCGGTTTCCACTCCCTGGTCAGCGAGCCGGAGGCCGTATTTGCCGGTACGGTTGTTGAGGGCAAAAGTAGAGGTCCGGGCGTAAGCGCCCGGCATGTTGGCGACGCAGTAGTGAATTATGCCGTCCACCGTATATACAGGATCGCTGTGGGTTGTCGGCCGGGAGGTTTCCGCGCAGCCGCCCTGGTCTATTGCGACGTCGACGATAACCGCTCCCGGCTTCATTTTACCAAGGTGGTCGCGCTTTATTATTTTAGGGGCTTTCGCACCGGTAACCAGAACGGCCCCGATCACTATGTCAGCCTCTGTTAGGCCCTTGTCGAGCGTGTATGCGTCCGCGTAGATCGGGGAAACGTTTGACGGCATGACATTGCCCAGATGCTCGAGGGTATCCAGGTTTATGTCGAGCAGTGTCACCCTGGCGCCAAGTCCTGCAGCAACTTTGGCTGCGTTGCTTCCAACTGTGCCTCCCCCGATTATCAGCACGCAGGCGGGAGCAACTCCCGGGACCCCGGTCGGCAATAACCCTCTGCCTCCATACATCTTGCCGATATAGAAGGCTCCCATAAGGGGGGCCATTCTTCCGGCGACTTCGCTCATCGGTTTGAGAAGAGGCAACGAGCCGTCAGGTTTTTGCACCGTTTCATAGGCCAGGGCCACTATCTTTTTTTCCAGGCAGGCTCGAGTCAGCTTCTCATTGGCCGCAAAGTGGAAATAAGTATAGATGAGCTGCCCGGGCTGCATGAAATCATATTCTGCGGCAAGAGGCTCTTTGACCTTGACGATCATCTCTGAGGAATCCCAAACCTCCAGAGCCGTCGAGCAAATGCGTGCTCCCGCTCGCTCATATTGCCTGTCGAGAATTCCCGACCCGATGCCGGCGTCTTTTTCCACCAGTACCTGATGCCCGGCATCGACGTACGCCTTGATGGCAGCGGGGATAAGTCCCACTCGGAACTCCTGGTTCTTGATCTCTTTCGGGCAGCCGATTTTCATTAAAAGCCTCCTGCACGTGTTCAGGGGACAAACCCCATAAGCGCTCAAATAAGCCCGTTGCCCCCCTTTTTAAAATGGGGGCAGGGGGGATTTTAATTTGCCACATTGATGTAAATCATCAAAAATCCTTCTGAAATCCTCTATTGGAAAGGGGTACTTAAGGGCTGGCGTATTGGCATACAAATAGGGGAATTCCCCTTATTTGAGCGCTTATGGGGACCACCCCCCTGGTCCAATCTTCAGCCGGACACCAACCTTATTATATATCTTTGTTACTCAAAAATGCCTGAATAAATGGTATATCTTATGGCTGTAAGAGAAGCGGGAAGGAAAATTTGCCCGCGGGCTGGTTCTTTGTAGCCTGTTGTGATGCTTCATTATTCTATGTAAAGGAAGGTTTTTATGAGACCGTCGATAGAGCCGGTGGATATCGGAATGTGCAAGGGCGTTAAAATTCGCTGTATTTCGGAAACGAGCTGGTTTGACCCCGAACAGGTGCTCAGCGATGTAAAAGCTGCTGGAGGCAATACGCAAAGCCAATATGCAATCGACTGGACCTTGAAAAACTCGGGCGGCTACAGCGCGCTGGTCGAAACCGAAGACCTTGACGGCAAAAGGACTAAATTTCTGCTCGACACCGGTTGGAACAAAGCTTGGATGGATTACGCGTTTCAGCGGGAGGGAGTCGATAAGATGCTGGAAAAAGGCGAGATCGATTTCCTGTATATCTCCCATGAACATATGGACCATTTCTGGGCGCTTCCGGTTGTCATGAAATATAATCCTTCGATCAGGGTGATCATTCCGAAGAGCTTCTATTCCGAGGGCAAGGAGCTCATCGGTTCGAGCGGGCACAAGGGGGATCTGGTCGAACTCGAAGCGGGAAAAATCCACACGCTGTTCCCCGGATGCGGCTCGGTTACGTTTGACGTCCCCATCCCGCTCAGAGTCCAGGGCGAACACGGACTTTTTTTCAATCTCAAGGACAAGGGACTGGTAACGGTAACCGGCTGCTGCCACATGGGGGTAATCGACCTGATCCGATTCGGAACAAAAGGCATCGCGGGGCGTCCGCAGCCCTACGGGCTTTACGGGGGTCTGCACATAGCTCCTTTCGACAAATGGGAGGAAAAGCTCGACCCTGTGATCGGCGATATCGCCTCCCTGGGTCTCAAAAAAGTTGCCGCCAACCATTGCACAGGGATCATGGCAGTAGAGAAGATGATCGCCGCAGGTATACCTGTTGTAAGCGGATCGGCGAAATATGGGAGCAAGAGCAAACTCTATATCGGCAATGGCGATGAAGTGATATTTTAATCACAGGCCTGTGCCCAAAACCTTTCCTTGACCAGTTCAAAGAAAGATGCTACTTAGATTAGTTCTGTTTACTTAAACTCCTTGCTCCTTCCTGCGTGAAGGGGCTATTCAACCCATGAGGAGATCCAATGCGTAAGTACGAGACTTTTTTCATTATCGACCCAGATCTGCCTGACGAAACAAACACGGCCCTTGACAACAAAGTCCAGTCTATCGTTACCTCGAATGCAGGGGAGGTGCTCACCTATGTTCCTTGGGGTAAAAGAAAGCTGGCCTATGCCATCCGTAAGCGCACGCGCGGACTCTACGTGCTGATGGAATACGCCGGTGGACCCAAGCTTGTCGCCGAACTGGAACGAAACCTTCGAATCGACGAACGTATTCTCAAGTTCATCACCGTTATGCTTGAAGAGCGCTTCGACCCTGAAAGAGAAAGGGAGCGTAAAGCGCAGGCGGCCGTCGTCCCCTTCGTCGAGGATGAGGAATCCGCTGAGATCCCTCTGGGTGGCGGAGAAGAAGAGGAGATGCCGGAGGATTTCGATGTCGAAGGTCTCAAGGACGAAGAGCAAGACTAAAAAATCCGAAAATATTAAAGATTATGGAAAGAGAGCCCAAATATGATGACTGTCAGGCGTAAGAGGCGTACATTTGCCAGGCGTAAAATCTGCCGTTTCTGCGTGGATTCGGATCTGCACATTGATTACAAAGACTCCAAAACGCTCCGCTACTTTGTGACAGAGCGTGGTAAAATAGTTCCGAGGAGAATATCCGGCAACTGCGCAAAACATCAGCGCGTACTCACCCTTGCCATAAAGAGGGCGCGCCAGATTGCACTTCTGCCATATACCGCGATACACATGCTTTAGCATGGTGAATCCTTAAGACAAATGAATGCGCCCCAGGTAGATTTGCCGGTCTTGCGGCCAGGTTCTGCGGGAAAAGAGCTCTTGTTGCTGATCGTACTGACGGTTGGTCTTTTTCTCTCGATCACCTTCGTACCGTTGGTCGGGTTCTTTCCCTGCATGCTGACCCCTGCACCCACCGCTGTTGCGGTTATCAGGTGGGGGCTTCCAAACGCATGGCTCGTGCCGGGTTGCTCTGCAGTCATTGGAGCAGTGATTCTTTACCTGCTGAACCTGTCTGACAGCATTGCTTACCTCCTGGCCCTGATCGGCATGGGCGCTCTGATAGGACACGGTTTCAGATGTCAATGGTCCACGGAGAAGATAGTCGGGCTTTCCAGCCTGTTTGTAATCGGGATGGCCGGGTTGTTTGTAATCCTGGCATTCGCCGAGACAAAGGGCGAGATGGTCCCGCTGATCGAGCGGGACCTTCGAGGCGCAATATCGACTGCCCTGAAACAGCTCGGGAGTTCTTCACCAGAGACTCAAGAGATGGAGAAAAATCTCCTTGAGACCGTTCCGTTGGTAGTGAGACTTATGCCAGGGGTGCTTGTCTCCTGCATTCTCGCAATCTCCTGGCTCAATTTGCTCGTCTTGCTCAGGTATTGCCGCTCTGCTGCGACCGAGTATTGCGCGCGTACGAAATTGATCCTGTGGAAAGCCCCGGAATTTATCGTCTGGTTCGTCATAGGAGGCGGCCTGATGATACTTTTGCCTGTGGGCCCTTTGAAAATGCCCGCGATAAATGTAATTATCGTTACGGGGACTATCTATTTTTTTCAGGGTATTGCAATCGTGGCCTTCTATCTTGAAAAATGGAAATCGCCCTTTTACGTGAAGGGCATCGTCTATGCTTTATTATTTCTGCAGCAGTTCGCATCGATGGCGGCGGCAGTCTTGGGGCTTTTCGACGTGTGGTTCGATTTTCGAAAGCTGGGGAAAACACCGGCCTGAGGCCATGCTCGGGAGGTCGGCAATCGACTTGCTTCCTTAATCGGTTGTGATGTATTCTCGATGAGCCTGCCGGCTCATCTCACCAGGAGTCTGAGAATGAAAGTGATATTAACCGAAACGGTCGAATCCATGGGGCAAATTGGCGACGTGGTGAATGTGGCGCCGGGGTATGCCCGTAATTTTCTTCTTCCCAAAGGAATGGCGATGGAAGCCACCGGCAGGAATGTGCGAGAGTTGGAACACAAAAAGCGCCTTCTTGCGCAAAAACGTGAACAACTGCGCCAGCAGATGCTGTCTTATGCCGAGAAGCTGAACTCGGTCACCATTACGATGCGCCGCAAAGTTTCCGAAGAAAATAAGCTCTATGGTTCGGTGAGCGCGGCCGACATAGGCAAGGCGCTCGAGCAGCAAGGGTTTGCGACTCAGAGGAAGGACATAGTGATCGAACAGCCGATCAAACAGCTCGGGGAGTTTAGCGTCGTTGTCCGGGTCGGCGCCCAGGTTACCGCAAATATTCGCGTGGTGATTGAAAAAGAAGAGTAGTTTATGGAGGACCTCTCAGCGGAACTCCGCAAACTTCCACCCCAACAGATCGAGGCTGAACAATCGCTGCTGGGTGGAATCATGGTCGACAGCTCCGGCCTGCCATCAGCCCTCGAGGTCTTGAAGGGCGACGAGTTTTACAAAGAATCCCACCGTATAATCTTCACGGTAATTCAGGACCTTTTCGAACGCAACGAACCGGTTGATATCCTGACAGTGACGAACCTGCTCGATGAGCGCAAGCAACTCGAAAGCGTCGGCGGGGCATCGTATATCGCAGCCCTTACGGATGCGATGCCTACCTCGTCCAATGTTGCCGCCTATGCAAAGATAATCAACGAAAAAGCGGTTCTGCGCAAGCTTATCCAGTCCGCAAACGAAATCATATCGTTTGCCTATGGCGGAGGAAAAAGTTCCGAAGAAGTCCTGGACACCGCCGAATCCGCCATTTTCAGGATCGCCGAACGCAAAATTCGCAACTCATATTTTCCATTAAAGGAAGTCATCAAAAAGAACATAGAGACAATCGAACGCTACCAGGAATATCGGGAGAGCGTGACGGGCGTTCCAAGCGGCTACAAAGATCTTGATAAGCTGACCGCAGGGTTTCAAAAATCCGATCTTATCATAATCGCCGCCAGGCCGAGCATGGGAAAAACCGCCCTCGGTTTGTGCATCGCTCGAAATGCCGCGAAGGAGAGCGGGATTCCGGTGGGCTTCTTCTCACTGGAGATGAGCAAGGAGCAGCTTGCGATGCGCCTTCTGTGCTCGGAGGCAAGGGTGGATTCCCACAAGATCCGTTCCGGCTTCCTCAGCAGGCAGGAATGCGGCAAGCTCCTCCAGGCTGCCGGGCTTTTTATGGATGTACCGATATATATAGACGACACTCCTGCTATTTCTCCCCTGGAACTGAGGGCTAAAGCACGCAGAATCATGGCGGACCAGGGTCTTGGGCTTGTCGTGGTCGATTACCTGCAGCTTATGAGAGGCCGGGACACCGTGGAACGCAGAGAGCAGGAAATATCCGAGATATCCCGTTCGCTCAAAGGATTGGCAAAAGAATTGGATATTCCGGTGATCGCCATCGCTCAGTTGAACCGGAAAGTTGAGGAACGCACCGACAAAAGGCCCCTTCTGAGCGACCTTCGTGAAAGCGGAGCCATAGAGCAGGATGCGGACGTAATCGCTTTCATTTATCGTGATGAAGTTTACGCTAAGCAGGCCTGCAAAGAACCGGGGGTTGCGGAAATCATAATAGGAAAGCAGAGAAACGGCCCCTCGGGTGAAACGGTTAAACTGGCGTACATAAGCACGTATACGCGTTTCGAAAACCTGGCCATCAGCGTATGATACGGCCTGAAGATCATTTTGTGTGCGAGGCTCTAAAGAGGTTCAAACTGACAGCATGACAGATAAAACCGAATACTGGGATAAATCCGCTGAAACTCTCACCAGGGCCGGCATCGGGAAACTTCAGACCAGCCTGCTGAAATCGACTCTGGCACGTGCCGTCCGCTCCAGGTTCTACGGCGAAAAGTTCAAAAAGATCGGTTTCGATCCGGGGTCGGTGTCAAGCCTTGACGACGTTGGCCGCATCCCTTTTACGGTAAAGCATGACCTGAGAGAGAGCTACCCTTACGGGCTTCTGTGTGAGCCGAAGGAGCGGCTGCTCAGGATGCATGTCTCTTCCGGGACAACCGGCCAGGCCGTAGCCGTTTTTTACACGAAGGCGGACCTTGAACTCTGGGCTGATTTGCTTGCCCGTTGCATGTACATGGCGGGGGCCCGCCCCGGGGATACTTTTCAGAACCTCAGCGGGTACGGCCTTTTTACGGGCGGCCTCGGTTTTCAGTACGGGGCCGAACGCCTCGGCATGCTGACTATTCCCTCGGGTGCAGGCAACAGCAGGCGCCAGATTCAGATAATGCGCGATTTTTCGACCGACGTCATCCATATCATTCCCAGTTTTTTGCTCCTCCTCATGGATGTCATAAAAGAAATGAAAATCGATCCGCAAAACGAGCTTTCGCTCAGGATCGCCTTTGTTGGGGCCGAACCCTATTCGCTGGAGGTCAGGAAGCGGCTCGAGGACTTTTACGGCATAAAAGTGTATAATAGCTATGGTCTTTCGGAGATGAACGGGCCCGGCGTCGCCTTCGAGTGTGCTTATCAAAATGGGTTGCACGTCTGGGAGGATGCCTACCTGGTCGAAATTATCGATCCGAATACGCTGGAGCCCATGCCGGATGGACAGTACGGCGAGCTTGTAATGACGACTCTTAGACGTGAGGCTATGCCCATATTGCGTTACAGGACCAGGGACCTCACGCGGATTTTGCCTGGACCATGCGGCTGCGGCCGCGTTCACAAACGGATAGATCGCATTCAGGGCCGCACGGACGACATGTTTATCATAAAGGGAGTAAATGTTTTCCCATTGCAGGTCGAGCAGGTATTAATGAACGTCCCTGAAGTCGGGAATAATTACGTGATCGTCCTCAAGCGTGAGAATAACGTCGATGATATGGTCGTGCGGGTCGAGGTGACCGAGTCGGTATTCGTTGAGGACATGCGCGAGTTGGATCGCGTTCGAAAAAAAATAGCCCACGATTTGAAGAGCGAATTGCTCCTTACCCCGAAGGTGGAGCTGGTCGAACCCAACAGCCTGCCGAAAAGCGAAGGAAAGGCGTTGCGGCTTATCGACCAGCGGGTGATTTGATAGCAGGAGAATTTCACCGTATTGACAGGATTACAACGGGCCGCTAAAAACGGGTGGACCAGGAGGCAAAGAGGAGGGAACAAAAGCTTCATGTTTCTCCCTTTACGATCCCCAAAACCCTGAATCCTCGAATTGAAGGTTGTGCAATCCTGTTAATCCCGTAAATCCTGTAAATCCTGTCTAAATCATCTGTCTTTCGTGGTGAAACATTTAAGAGGAGCAATCATACGAAAATAATTGGCAGTGTAACCGGACTTAAACCCGGTGTTCGCCGGCGCCTGGAGAGCCTGGGCCGGCGTAAAGTCCCCGCATACCAGGTGATTTCACCCGAACTCTCCCGTGACCTGGCGCACATCTCTTTTGAATCCGGACGTCAGATAGGATTGCTCATAGGCCGCGACGGCGGCGTTGAAACGGTGCTCGTTGGTGGTCCCCGCTCACTCTACATACCTGACCTGCCCAAGAGCCGAGGCGGAAGGTGGCGTCTTCGCGGGCTTCGCCTGGTGCATACCCATTTGAACTCGGAGCCGCTTTCGCAGGACGACCTTATGGACCTGGTGTTTCTGCGGCTCGACTGTGTTGGAGCGGTTTATGTGGACCTGCACGGCGGGGCCACTCAGCTCGAAGTTGCACATATACTGCCCGGGACTGCAGACGGTTTGAGAGGCTGGGAGGTGCTGGCGCCGATGCCATGCTATGAACCTGACCTCGATTTTCAGGCCCTTGTCCGCTCTCTTGAAGACGAACTCGAACGCAATCGGCTGGCCATCCCCGCTTCAGCCCATGGAGAAGACAGGGCTATTCTGGTCGGCGTCAGCGATTCTGACAGGGAAAGCGCCAAAAGGTCGATGGACGAACTGGTCGAACTTGCCCGGACGGGAGGAATTATCGCTGCAGACACCGTTATCCAGAGACAGCGGCAGAAAAATCAGAAGTTCTTCATCGGGAAAGGCAAGTTGAGCGAAATTGTCTTGCGGGCGCTTCAGTGCGGGGTGGATTTGCTCATATTCGACCAGGAACTAAACCCCTCACAGGTGCGTGCGATAACCGATACGACGGAGTTGCGGGTAGTGGACAGGACCCAGCTCATCCTTGATATCTTCGCTCAACGGGCACAGAGCAGGGAAGGCAAGATTCAGGTCGAGATGGCGCAACTGAAGTACCTGCTCCCGAGACTGGGGGTAAAAGATGACGCCCTGTCCAGGCTGACCGGCGGCATTGGGACCAGGGGGCCCGGAGAGACAACCCTGGAGGTCAACCGGCGCCGTACCAAAGACCGCATAGCCCAGCTCGAAGACGACCTGCGCAGCCTCCGAAAAAGAAGGAATCTTAGGCGGACAAAGAGGATCAGAAAAGAAATGCCCACTATTTCAATTGTGGGATACACCAACGCAGGTAAATCCACCCTGCTCAATTCTTTGACCCACAGCTCGGTTTTCGTCGAAGACAAGCTGTTTGCAACGCTGGACCCGATCAGCCGCAGGCTTCGGTTCCCGAGAGACTTCGAGGTAATAATAACCGACACGGTCGGATTCATAAGGGATTTGCCAAAAGACCTGCTGGAATCCTTTTCGGCCACCTTGGAGGAATTGCTCGACGCCGACCTGCTGCTTCATGTAATCGATATAAGCAACGAGCAGTTTGAAGAGCAGATGGTCGCGGTGGAAAGGACCTTGTCGAAGCTGGAACTGCACACAAAGCCCGCCATAACGGTTTTCAATAAAACCGACCTGGTCCCCGCCGGCTTTGTCGAACGCAAAGTAAAAAAACACGGGGGAATAGGCATATCGGCCATAAATCCGCGCACCCTCGAGCCGCTCATCCTGGCCATGCAGGACCATGTCGCCGATTTCATGGAGGTAAGCGCACACCGAAGAGACCCGGGACCCGTTCACGACGGAGACGGGGCGTAGTCGGGTCAAGAAGAGAGCGCACAGAAAAGCTTCGTTAGACAGGATTTTCAGAAACGTAGGAGAATTTCACCTTATTAACGTAGGAGGGTACTCGGTTTTTAAGTCTTTTTCTGTTCAGTATTCACTATTCACTATTCACGGCATTTAAGCACTTTCTTGGCCGTCTCCACGTCCTTTCGGATCTGCGCGGAGAGTTCATCGGGGCCGGAAAAGCGCAGCTCATCGCGAAGCCGGTCTATGAACCTCACGGTGATGGGCTTTCCGTAGATATCCTGGTCGAAGTCAAAAAGGTGCGCCTCGAGCGACAGGTCGGTATCGCCGAAGGTTGGATTGTATCCGAGATTGGCCGCGCCTCCGTAGGTCTTGCCGTCCACTTCGGCCTCGACCACGTAGACGCCTGTTCGGGGCGACATAATCGCTGGCATTCGGATATTGGCGGTTGGAAAGCCCAGGCCGACTCCTCTTTTTCGGCCGGGAATTACGGTGCCGCTTACTTCGAAGAACCGTCCCAGCAGTTTGTTGGCCTCTTTGATCTTCCCGCTTGCAATCATCTGCCGGATGGTCGTGCTGCTCACGACCGTATCATTCACCTTGATTCCGGAAACGGTTTCGACTTTAAAGCCGTGTTGCTCGCCCAACTGTTTGAGAAAGGCGATATTGCCCTCGCGGCTGTGCCCGAACCGGTAATCATGGCCGACAACAATCGCCTTGGCGCCTATCTTGTCAACGAGAACGATCTCCACAAATTCGCGGGCAGACATCCGCGAGAGCTTGTGATCGAAGGGGATCACTATCGTGGCGTCGATCCCGCAGCTTGCGATAAGATCGAGTTTCTGCTGGTGGGAAGTAATGAATGATGGGGTCTTCTCTGGGAAAAGCACCTCTAAGGGATGCGGGTGGAATGTAACCACTGCCGATTCTCCGTTGAGCTCTTCTGCCCATTGCTTTACTCTTTGAAAGAGCGCCTGATGTCCCTTGTGAACCCCATCGAAGTTACCGATTGTGATTGCCGGGTTTTTGAGCTTGCGCTGGATGGACTCGATTCCGCGAAACACCTGCATGCTGATGAGACACCCTCCGGAAAGTATTTTGAATCGCCTTGACAGGCAAAGACTTTTAGAATACGATATTCGCGTTGTTTATGCAAGTGATTTGCCGAAGTGGCGGAACTGGTAGACGCGCTAGGTTCAGGGTCTAGTGGCCGTACGGCTGTCGGGGTTCGAGTCCCCGCTTCGGCAGACCCGCAAAAAAAATCGTAAAGATTCCAAATATTTTAGCATCGATGCCTCCCAATGTGTACCACGCAGGTACACAAGGGAGGTACACCGATGAAAACTTCCCTCCAATCCAAGAATCCTTCTTATCTTCTACATACCCGCTATGGCTACTATTTTCGGTTGCGTATCCCTTCCGATTTGGCGAGGATATTGCAAGGAACTCACCTAAAAATTTCATTACTGACAGGAAGAAAGCTGGAGGCAAGGAAGAGAGCGTTAATGCTTGTCTCTACGGCCATAAATCTATTTGGTTCCATAAGACTGGGCAAAAGTATGGATTATGATGAGGTGAAGCGGGTAATGCGGCTCGAACTGAAGAAATTGGTGGGGATGACCACAGAGTGGGAGGTCGCTATCCCGAAAACCCGCCGAGATGTGCTTTATGATTACTATATAAGCCAAATTAAAGAATTGGAAGAAGCTCTGGACGAGAACGATTTTAGACTGGCGAGGGTAACGGCTCTCAAGATCATCGAGCAAGAAGGTTGGCCTGCACCAGAGGATTCTGTCGAATTCAAGGTTATTTGTAGAGAATTCCTGAAGTCATCCCTCCAATTTTCCAAAATTATGGCGAAAAGAGCAAATAACGAGTACGAATATGAGGAGACAATATTCCCGCCAGCAACCGAAGCAAAAATAACCGTGGGTTCCGTATCGAAGGATAAGGATGAAACAGAATCCAACAGGATATCCGAACTACTCCCAAAATTCATCGAAGATTTAGAACTGAGACGGAAGAGCGAATCGTACTGCATCGATTGCAGGATAGTAATAGGTAAGGTATTGATCCAAGTTCTAGGAGACATCCCTGTCTCTGGAATTTCGACAAAGGCCGTTGATGGATTCGTAGGTATTATGCGGAAGATGCCTCAAAACTTTACCAAGAAAAAGGAATATCGGGATTTACATCCTTTAAAATTGCAAGAGATGAGGCATGAAACGACATTAGGGCAAAGCAGGATAAGAACCATAACATTCATGTTGTCGTCATTTTTTCAATTCTGCATTCGCAAAGGAGAGATGAAATCGAATCCAGTGGTCAAAGGAATGGCTGGAGCAAAGCCGAAAAAGAGGGGTAGCTCATGGAGTGTTGAAGATTTGTACAAAATATTCCGCTCCAATGAATATATAAATGATGGTTTTGAAGAACCTTACCAGTTCTGGATTCCGCTTTTAGGTCTTTTTACTGGTGCCAGACACAAGGAATTAGCGCAGCTTTATGTCGAAGATATTGTCTTAAAAGGTGGAATATGGGGAATAACCATTGTGGAAGACCCTGAAGATACCGATAAAAGCGTAAAAACCGAAACCAGTATACGGTTTATTCCACTCCATGATTTCATCGTGAATGACTTGGGCTTTATAAGATATGTAGAAGGCATAAGAAAATTAAATGAGAAAAGAGTATTTTACGGTTTAAAAAAATGGAAAGCGAAAGGATACAGAGGACAATCAAGCAAATGGTTTGGGGAGTGGACAGAGAAGATCGGAGTAAAAGCGAACGGGAAGACGTTTCATTCCTTCAGGCACTGGTTTCGTACATATCTGGAGAACCATGCAAGATTGAATGCATATGATATTGCTCCACTACTTGGTCATTCCGATCAGAAGTTGATGACGTTGAACTATGGCGAGGTTTGGGAAACTACCCTGTACGACAGAATAATGAAGATTGATTATAAAAAAGATATCGGGCTTGATTTATCGGACCTAAAGAAGTCTAGATTTGCACGTCCAACAATGTAAACGTGATATGGCAGTACGCAAAACCATGAAAAACGATATCGAGAAGATGTGATACGACGTGGAACTTCCATTTGCTCAAGCAGAAATATGCTCAAAGAGAAAAGAGACGATGTTTTACCCGTCCTTGGCGAGAAAGTGTCTCAAATTCGATTCTAGGCACATCGTAGGTAAAATTTGTGGCCTTGGTGCGGGATGATTTCGATTGACGGCGGCGGGGCCGCCTTCAATCTGCATTCCGTCTGCCGATCAGGCCACGAATTTTCTATCTGCTCAAGACCCGCTGTAAAGTGATCAAGCGCCATTCACTGCCTTCGGAAGTCTTAACGCCAAGTTGGTTGAGCCTGTCAACGATTTTACGCTGTGATAGACCTTCCTTGCGAATCTGTGCGATCAATGGCTTTACCTTGGAAGCAAATTCAACGGCTTTGGCGTGCTCTTTAGAGTTCCATGGCTTGAGATTTTGAGGCGAACCGAGCACCACGCCACGAGCTTTGGCGGCTGCAAGAGCGGCTTTGGTTCTCTCGGAGATACGCTTTCCTTCATACTGCGCTACGGCTGCAAGCAGGTGAACCGTTAGCTCGTTCATCTCCGGTACATCACAAGCAATGAATTTCACTTTGGATTCGAGAAGACCCGATATGAAATGAACGTTACGGCTTAATCTATCTAGTTTGGCTATCAGAACTGTTGCGCCTTCCCTTTTGGCGTGCGCCAAGGCTTTGACAAGCTCAGGTCTCTTACTCAAAGCGTCTTTACCCTTGCCCGTTTCCACTTCGATAAACTCACCGATCAATCGCCAGTCGCCGCCGTTCAGGAAGGATTTAACAGTTTCTTTTTGAGCGTCGAGACCGAGACCAGATTGACCTTGCCGTGCCGTAGAAACTCTGTAGTATGCTATAAACCTGCCTTCCACCACGTTTCTCCATCTATGTGCTTCGGTTTGTGAAGTGGATTTCCCTTGCTGACTACATATTATAGACCTTCGTTTAGGATGTAGTCAAGTGAAAAATGCGTCTACTTAGTTGGAGATATCTCCGCTTGGATTCATTGAAAATATGGTGTAGTTTTCTCAAAGATGAAGCATATGGCCGAAGATTTTTTTGCCGAGAAAGAGGTGGACCAATGAGTGAGGCTGTGAGGGCGATTCTATCAGGCGTTGATGGGCTTTCTCCTTTGGACTTACTTGATCGGGAGGATCTCATTAAGCTCGTGAAATCCATGCTGAACAAGGGTGTTGCTTTAACCTTCAATGGAAAGAGGTCTGTATTGGAGATCGCACGGAAAGTGCGGCCCCGTGTCATGCGGCGTGAGCCTCGCTTGCATGTTGGAACTCCCGAAGAGCAGGCTAAGAATCTTCTCATTGAAGGCGAGAATCTGCAAACAATGGTGACCCTTTACAAGTTCAGAGGACAGATTGACTTGATCCTCACCGATCCTCCATTCAACACCGGCCAAAACTTTCGATACAACGACCGATGGGATGACGATCCCAACGACCCTGACCTTGGAACGCTCGTTACCAAAGAAGATGGATCACGCCACACAAAATGGATAAAGGCCATGATGCCCCGGCTTCAGATGATGAAGGCGATGCTGAAACCACAGGGAATAATGGCTATCTGCATAGATGATAATGAACTGTTTCATCTCGGAATGATGATGGATGAGATTTTCGGAGAGGAAAACAGATTAGCTATAATCAATTGGCAGAAGGCATATTCGCCCAAAAACGACAGCAGTCACGTTTCCACGGCCACCGAGTATGTGCTTGTGTATGCCAGAGAGAAATCGTTAGCCAGTACTGGATTAGAGCGCAGAACTGATGAAATGAACGCTAAATATAAAAATCTGGACAATGATCCCGATGGTCCTTGGACAAGCGATAATCCAACAAGCCGTGACAGGCGTGCTCGTGACAGGTATGGCATCCAATCCCCCTTTACTGGTGCAATTCACTATCCCGGTACTCCATCTTGGCGAATTCCTAAAACCAAAATGAAAGAAATGTTAGAGGCGTGGGGATCTGAATATGAAAGAAAGAACATTATGGAAGGTCGGGATAAAGCCTTCGTGATCAAAGGTGCTCCGATCCCAAATATTCCGAAAGAACAGAATCTCGATAATGAACCGGAGGTAACTGATAGTAACATCTACGACCACTCAGTAATAGCAGAAGCTAGACACAGGGCGGAACACATACGAGATAACCAAGTGTGGCCTTATCTGCATTTTCTCAAGAATGGATACGGCAGGCCGAGGGTCAAAAGGCATTTAAAGCACGTGAAAAAGGGTCGTGTACCAATGACCTATTGGTCAGACGAAGATTATTACCAACCATTGATGATTGAATCACAATCTTGGGACCATGAAGAATCTGGTCATACACAGTCCGGCATTAACGAGTTGGATATAGTCGTGGGTAAAGGACATGGATTCGATACAGTCAAACCACTTAAATTATTCAAAAAGATCATCCAGCTATGGTGTCCACCAAACGGCCTCACTCTTGATCCATATGCAGGCTCAGGCACAACAGGTCATGCTATTTTTGAACTTAACTACGAGACCGGATCAGACAGACGGTTCATACTAATTGAACAAGGTAGCCCCGAAAATGGAGACAAGTACGCACGTACATTGACATGGCAGAGATTGCGTAATGTAATCAGTGGTCTACGTCCAAACGCAAGCGGACAACTTCATAAGAGTGCTGAACCCGTTGGTGGCGGCTTCGAATTCAGATTATTGACCCGACAGATCGATGCAAAGACTGTGATGTCAATGAAGCGGGATGAACTGGTCGATGTTGTGATTACATCTCATTGGGATACCGATAGACGAGGTAGCCCGAACCTAATCCGTATCGATGATAAAAAATTCACTTTTCTGGTCGGCAAAAATGAACAAGGAGAGGGGTA
The DNA here is from genome assembly GCA_052143075.1 of Syntrophobacteraceae bacterium. GTDB lineage: Bacteria > Desulfobacterota > Syntrophobacteria > Syntrophobacterales > Syntrophobacteraceae > SbD1. Next base: position 26,263 of record JBKQTS010000262.1, read on the forward strand.
TTTTATCATCTGGCACAATGGCGGTCCGGTCGGGCAGCTAGATTTGGACACGTACAAGATTGTGCTTGCTGATGCCAAAAAGGCTGACCTTTCCCCTCCCTACCATGTGTATGCTCGTTATGAGGTCTACCAGTCACCGAATGTAAGATTTTGGAAAATTCCAGATAAGATCTTGGCGCATCTCGGCCTCAACGAGAGTAGTGAGCGGTTCAATGAGGAAGATGATGCCGAACGCAGGGAGGGAATAAGCTGATGGACCTGTTTCCCTTCCAACTCGCCGCATCAAGTCAGATAGCCGAACGTTTCAGCCAATATCGAATTGACCCGCTGGCCATCACTATAACGAAACTTGTTCCTTTTTATCAAAACCTCGCATCCATTACCGGAAGCGGCAAAACACTCATCCTTGCCGACGCCGTCGAACAGATCCGGGGTTATTTGCCCGTTGAACCCATTGTTCTTTGGCTCTCAAAAGGCAAGGTTGTCGTTTGGCAGACTTATGCGAACCTATCCAGCGGGAAATATGCCGGTCTGCTAGGCGGATACGATGTGAAACCTTTGCTTGACTGCAAACCGGAGGATGTGGAGAACTCCGAGCGTGGACTGTTGCTCGTTGCAACCGTTGGGAAATTCAACCAGAAGGACAGGGAACAAGGCGACCGAAAGATATTTCGAGTTTGCCTCGATGTGGCCGACCAGTCCTTGTGGGATTCATTGAAAACAAGATGTGACAAAAAGGGACGTAAACGTCCATTCATTGTAGTTTACGATGAGGGGCATAACCTCTCCGATCAGCAGACGGAATTGCTACTGGAGCTTTCACCGGATGCCTTGGTGGCCGCAAGTGCCACTACACGTGTTCCGACAGCCCTTTCGACTATTATCAATAGACTTCGGCAAGACAAACACTGGACGGATAACGACTTTGTGACAGCCGTTCATAGCTCCCAAGTTGTTTTGGCTGGGCTTGTGAAGAAGCACATCTTGCTTGGTGGTTACGTAACCCCAATGGAAACCGCTATAGATGAAATGCTCTCCGAGATGAACGCAGCAAGCAAATGTGCCGAGGATTTGGGCCTTCCTTTTCGGCCAAAAGCGATTTATGTGAGCAATACAAATGCCATAGACGGTGTCTCGATACGGGAGGATATGCAACGTCCCTTTGATGAGCGGTTAGCCAGACCTATTCTCATATGGAAACACCTCGTTGACAACGCTGGCGTGAACCCTTCCGATATCGCAGTTTACTGTGACCTCAAATTTGATTCCAAGCTTAGCCCTCCCTTGGGATTCAATTTATTTGCAGGTGGCGATTCTGATTACGATAAGTTCATTGCTGGCAACTTTCGTCACATCATATTCAATCTTAGCCTTCAAGAGGGATGGGATGATCCAGAATGCTGCTTTGCGTACATCGATAAGGATATGGGATCGCCAGACCAAGTCACTCAAGTTGTTGGCCGGGTTTTGCGGCAACCGGGAGCGCAACATTACCCATCGCCTAACCTTAATACTGCTCATTTCTATATAAGGACCGACGAGAAAGGGGTGTTTGATGCCATCCTGAATGATATTAAAAGGCGAGTTGCCGCAGATTGCCCCGATATCACAATGACAGTGCGAAAGACGACAAAAGGGGGACAAAAGCCATATCGTGATCCCCTCAAGCCCCGCCAACTACCCACTGTGTCTATTTACTCCGCCGCTGCTCAGGAATCGATAAAGAGCATATCTGATACTATTATTGATTTTAGAACAGGCGGCGAAAGCGTGATCGGCAAAGGTGATCGGGTTCGAATACTCCAAAATATCGGGTCCGATGACATTACTGAAATGGCATGGGTTGACGTGGAACATAGCAACAGAGTCACTGCACGTTGGGTTATGAAGCGAGAGCTTCAAAGACTTTTCCCCAGCGGTGGAGGCAGACAACACAACCCAGTTAATCTATGCGATATCGAACATGTAAAATTTGATGCCTTTATTGAGTTCAATAGCTCGGCTGCATTGCACTTCAGAGACAAAGCCAAGGAAATTGTTGATGCCTACATTCAGCATTCCGTAATCATTCAAAACTTTCAGGATCACCCCTATAAAGTTGGCAGTGTTCCAGTTGATGAAACTAAGCTTGTCAAGTTCAAGAATGCCCTCCACGAGGGATATAGTGACCTTAATGGATTTGAGCGAGACTTCGCTGAGGCACTTGATAAGACGCAGAGGGTTTGGTGCCGTAACCCCTCACAAGGAGGCTTCGGTATACCTCTCTTGGATTACGGCAAGACACGAACCTTTAATCCAGATTTTTTCGTGTGGGCCGGTGACTTTATTATAGCAATCGATCCAAAAGGTGATCATTTGATTTCGGAGGATTCAGCACGTAAGCTTTTCGACATTGAAAAGGTCGAAAACGGACCGGAGTTGCTTGTACGCTTAGTCACGGAAGGCAAATGGAGTATAACCCAAACAGGCCAAGTCAGCAAGCAAACGCCAATTGGCTACACTGTTTGGGTATTCAAGAATGGCCGTATTGCAACGATAAATTGCTCAAACATAAATTCCGCAGTATCAGCTTGTCTAAAGACCTGATGATGATTACAGGCATAAAGACTTAAGATGTTTCTTCATCTTGAGGATAATGGGAACAGGACAAAACAGGCCCAATAAACTTTGGATATTTCTAAGTGAGTTCGTGAATCCGCACAAACCCAATCGAACTTGTTTATAATGTCTGGCCCTTGTTGGATTCATTAGTTGAAGATCCCGCTCCACGAAGGGTTTTGTATAGCTGGGTCAAGAAAGCGAAATCCAGTCCTTTGACGGGGATCGGCTTTTTCAAAAAAAAGCTATATGCGTCATATTTCCCACAGATTTGCGCAAACAATTTATAACTCCGGTAATTTTTTATCGGAAAACGTCCATCGATAACGACTTCATTGTCACTGCGAAGAATAAACGAAAAGTATTCGTTTTTGGACGAAGCATATCCATTTATCTGATCATGGCCGCAGTAACTTATACAGAGAATTTTCATTCAGCTAATCTAACAGTTGATTTAGCAATGCCTAACCCATGTATTTCATGGACCAATATATCAAAATGGCGTCCATTTGTCAATATAAAAGGACCATCGTTGATAAGATAAAGCGTTATCAGTAGAATAGTTGTGGGGGGTCGAAAAGGATCGGTGCGCAGCCCCGAAATCACACGAGCTTTACCGATAATAACAAGTCCAGACATTTAGAAAGGGTGCCTATATGTGCAAGAAGGCCGGTTTAGAAACTAGGATTATACATCGTGTACTTGTACTATATATGATCCAGTTCAAGTTCATTATAACTTTTTTTCTTGACTTTGTAGCCCGTGTATGATATATTTAGCATCACTTAATATGTTTATTTGACTGGGACTTTGCTTCAATGGAGGTGCAAAAAATGATATTCTTGGTACTCTGTTGCATTGGATGGGCTTTATATGCGCTTGACAATGATTGCAAGCAGAGCAATGTGGAAAAACGGCCAGAACAACCGACAAATTATTACGTTATGGTCATGCCAAGTCAGTCTCACCACCACAAGCACTTTGGGTGAAGGCTTATTTGGATCGAATTTGCCCCTTTACAAAAACAGGTCCAGCTTCATGTTCGCCACTATCCGTGTAGCGAGTCTGCGATAGCGTAAAGTCTACTAATCTAGTAGATATTATTTGCGTCACTCTTACCTCATTGTTTTGAGATAAAAACATGAATAATAAGCAATAACCTTCGTGATCGCTCAGCGGGTCCGGTGCGAAGAGCGCACAGGAATCCATGTAGTAGTCGGTCGCATCAAGCGTGGTGGGTTGTTTTGATACTTATCATTCTGGTTTTGGAGGATGGAGTTTGGCTGTATGGTATTTCAGCGCAGAGATGGGATCGAAGAAGATGAATAATCTGATGTTCTCATTCAAACGAGCGGTTCAGAGGGAAAAGGGAGTAGCTCGTTTGCGGGAGTGCCAGCAACAATATGGACGACGGACTATCCACTTATGTGGCCTGCGCTGGGAGGGAAGCACTGTACTCCTATTTTCTCACCCCTGAATGATATCAACAAAATCTTAACTTAGTGGATTGACTTCTTTAGACGGAGTGACCTTGGCGGTCAACCTGCCGCACCCATGGGCAAATCGGCTTGACCGCAATTTCCAACGTCGGTCAAGCATCATAAATTGATTGCTTGCCACGGAGCTTTTTCCACCACTTCCAGCCGTATCTCACCCATTCCCATGAATCGGGTTCATACGGGTTCATATGTTTTTGAATGTAATAGTCCGCTCCAACTTTGTTGATGATTGGCTCAAATTCTGCTCTACCTCCCGGCCAGTGTTTGGCCCAAATGTTCCCGTCCACGTCAAACAAGGTCTTTCCGTATTTATTTCTCGCCATCATCAAGAGGTGCAGGTGTGTTTGGGATAAAGTGCTATATACAACCCCGCCATATCCAAGCTGGATGTGCTCATCTTTCCAGAGATTTTCACGCCATTTTTTTAGCGTATCTTTGGCCGTGGAATGACTTATTTTGCCTCTGCATGTCAATGTAGCGATGGATTGCCACGGATACTCACTCAACCAAGGGGACCACACGGTTTTGTAACTTTTAGTTTGCATATTATATCCTTTTATATGAGAAAGCTATACCAAAACTCCTATATCCATCATATCAATCCATACTCAATATCGTATTCTTAATTCTTTTATTGTGTTTAACGCTATTTACCATATATGTTTTCTCTAGTGTCTCTTATACACATAGAACAACGACTAGGCCATCCATCGATGGTCGTGTATAAGTGGCACAACGGGCGGCTGAGAGCAACTACTGTGCCATAATTGCAAACAATGCCTTGATGCCCTGAATAATCCTGTCTGGCGGCGTTGTTCGATTTATTTGATGTACTTAGTCTATGTCTGTATTTAGTTATCGCCAGAACAAGATTGACATTAGCTTACTTTGGATTTCTTAATGTCAATTCACAACACGCCTCACAAAATATGACTCTTTTTATTCGTCTTCATTCAGCGTACTTGTGCGGTACTATCCATTATATATATTTTATAGTTTGTATCCAACTCCACGGTCCCATATGGCGTTGACCGTCAAATAAAAATCAGTCCTCGCCCGTGTAGAATATATTTTTTTGGAACGATGCCTGCTTATAGATCTTGACACGGAAAGGTAACGATTGCTCAAAATCACAGTTGGGACATTCTACGTACTACGCTTTACCTTTTTCGTGATCATCTACTTGGTAGACATGCAATCTATCAGAACACACCGGACACTGCATGAATCCATAAATGTCTTTAATCATTGTAAACACTCCTTTGCTCATTGGGCCTATACTTCAGAATGTCTTCCAAGGCGGATTCAATTTCTGGAGGAATAGGGGCGTCTATCCCGTTCAGTAGTCGGGAGATCTTGGATTCGGATACATGAAGTCCGAATTGAAGTAAAAGCAGCCTTCGAAGTGTCTATATTCTCATGCCACGCCTTCTTCGTATTTTGCTTAAGTAAGATTCTGTTGGTTCAATCGTTAGCGGTTCCATTTGTCCTCCCCAAAATATTGTTTATATTTATCAACCGAGATGAGTAATTAATTGAAGAAAAGTTCGTTTAGGAGCGAAACTAAGGAAGCGTGAGATTGAAAAAAGAGGATAGTTGAGTGACTGTGGCTTGGGCCGCACCCTCTGTCCTGCCTTCCACCATACAGTATATATCTTTTATATATAATAAGTATTAAACACCCCACACTACCTAATGCGACTAAATGTTACAGTGTTTTCCTTGATCGGAAGGGGTGTGATATTGGAAATAATGAAAGCCGCTTGAAGAACAGTTAATGTGTGATAGATAGAGGCATCCAGAATGATGTTTTTGGGCTTAAAACGGGAAAAGGGTACTTTGGGTCACCCCGTCACTGGAAATACGAACAGGCACGATTCTGATCGATCTGGCGGCGGAATTAACATCGTTGCGATAGGTCCAATCTAGGCAAAAGCGCAGGGAGAAACTCATTAACAAATACACAATAGTTAATGAGATTGAGCCTTTCGGAATGAGTGAACAGACCGGGATGGAGGTTCCGTCTGCTGTCAAGGAAAAAATAGATTAGCGTGTGCTACTTACTTGACATATGAATAATTGACGGAGATAATTGGACTTACGGTAACGATGGTGAGTTAAAATACCTCGATGTGACTAAAATAAGGAGAAGGGTTATGCTACCTGAACGAACATTCATCAAGACCAATTTGGGGGAAGTTGCGAGTGAGGTTGTGCGGTGGTACAAACTTCCGTTTGGTTTCAAAATTAGATTTGAATCCGGCGGAAAGGCTATCAGAGCCGACAAAGAGGTAAAATGGTGGCCAATTGGAGCAAGAACCAAAGCTCGTGGTGATTGGACGGTGAAGGGTTTTACGGATTATATCGGGAAAAGAATTGATGGTTTGGAGTGCGACAATATAGAGGTGATGGACCACAAGAATAAAAAAATTCCGAAGATGACGTTGCTAACTACTGTTAAGGAAATGGAGGGACTCCTTTCGGCAGAAGGGGAGAAGGCCGAGGAGATCTTTGAAACAACGAGGAGGCGCATAAAATCACGGACACGGTTCCATCCTGACGACGTTTCCGTACTGAAAATCCTTGTTGATATCTTAGTTGAGTCCTATTCTATCGAAGCGGTGGAAGAGGCCGTATCCGAGGCTCGAAAGGAAATAGATGAGGAATAGAGGGAGCCTGTGATTATGTGAATTTTACAGAGATAGGTGCAGGGTTGGTTCTTGGGTGGAACTGCCGCACATTTAGTCTATTCGCTTGGTCGTGATTGGTAGTGAGTCTCACTTCTTTGATGAATGGCAAGGAGAGTCCAGTGTTCTCGAAATTTCGAACCAGAGGATTGTATTCCAAAAATAGCAAACAAATTTACGATGTTTTACTTCGTGATAGAACTCATCTCACTGATTACGAACAAGAGTTTTTGATTCCAGATTTGAAATATAAACTTTCTGTAATTAACGAACGCTTTGCCGATATAGTGTCCATATGTAATACCAATAAGCAATCAGATACGTTTGTGAATGCACTCGACACTATTATAGCAAATAGAAATACCTCTAAACATCACGCCACGCAATTCTTCGAACAGATTGCTCAACAGGCTCAAGATGAATACATTGATACTATTAACACTTTACTTTCCAAGTACAATATAATTCCAGATTTTCTGACACTGGGAAGATTTATGACGGAAGTGTCACTTATATGCTCCTCGTTATTGGCGTTAAACAATATTTTATTTGCATATAAGTTGGCTGCATATCCTACTATAAGCCATTTAGAGTCAGGACAATCTGCTTCATTAAAACCTGCACAGTATATTATTACTACTGAGCCATTTCAAGTTGATATAGATAATATTGTGTCAGTCGCCAATGTAACATCCGCTTCTATACAGACGTGGCACACGCATAACATGAAACTCAAGAATCAATACGTTCAACTCTATACCACCCATATATCATTGAAAAATAGTACTAGAATATTTGTTGTCCAATTACTAACTATTGTGCTGGCAATATCGTTATCGGCATTTTTCCTTTTTTCCCGTGACCCACTCTCTCTTATGAAAGAAAACCTACAATTAAAGCGTCATATTAATCAATTGGAAATAAATCTAAAGACTGTGTCTGAGAAAAAGGCAACAAGCAATGTGCCCGAAAAATAGCCGCAATGGCCACTTTCTGTTGAAGGCAAACCTCCATCGCAGGCCGATTATGGTAATAAGGTCGGGTACACAAATGGAGTACACCTCAAAAGACAACGGTTGTTTCTGCAATGAATTCAGGAGGATAGAAATGATGGTGTTCGAGTCCCCGCTTCGGCATGCAAAAGAAATGAAGGGGTTAGCCATGATTGTGGTTGGCCCTTTTTTGTTGATGATGGGCTTGCGTGTATATTGCGTGCACAGTGGAGACTCGAAACAATGCGCCTGATTTGCGGAGTTGATGGTTGTAGGGCTGGCTGGATTGCGGTCTTCAAGGATCTCGACGCAGGAAATGTATTCTGGAATGTTTTTTCAACTTTCGCCCAACTGGCGTCCAAAACTCCCGCCCCGCAAATCATTGCCGTTGATATCCCTATAGGCTTACCTGATAGAGGCCCACGCGATTGTGATCTCGAAGCACGAAAAAAACTGGGCCGCAGAGGATGCAGTGTTTTCCCTGCCCCTATTCGCGACGTTCTCAGTGCCACGTCCTACAATGAGGGTTGCCAGATTCGATTTGATGCGGAAAAGAAGAAAGTGTCCCGCCAGGCTTGGGGAATAGTACCGAAGGTTCGGGAAGTTGATACGCTTCTGCGCGAGAATCCGGAATTCCGATCACGAATCCGCGAAGTTCATCCTGAAGTGAGTTTCTTCTATATGAATCGTCACAGCCCTCTTCCTGATAGCAAGAAATCCGCAGCAGGCCATGCTCAACGCCTTAACCTTTTGTTGTCAAATTTCGGCACTTTTGTAAATTCCGCTCTTCAGGCCAGGAAACAACCTGGTTGCGCCAAAGATGATATCCTGGACGCATTCGCTGCTCTGTGGACTGCGGAGAGAATTGTACGCGGGACAGCTTCTCGGATACCGAATCTGCCAAGAGTGGACTCTTTTGGACTATCCATGGAAATAGTTGCATGAACGGCCCGTCTCTCGGCCCCTGCAACAACCGCGCATACTTGGAAAATGCAGATAGTATCCAAATATTGAAAGGTCCTGGATAACCCTCAGCACAACGCTATATAGAAGAGTGAACTTAACTTCTCTTGTAATGAAATGGGCAGAGCAATAACTGCCCCTGCCCCCTTGTTGCCTTAGCAGTGGCTATCCCGGGCATTTCCTGTTCAGCCCGATCAGACAGATTAAACCGGGGATCAAAGAGCCCAACGGTGCCGGGGATAGGAAATGCAGGAACGTTCGAATCCTTCATTTGGATGCATAGCACAGAAGTTGATGCATTATTCCGGAGTAAATGTTTGCCTTGGAGTGAATTTCCCGCAGCGAAAAACAAGTTTGGAAACATCGAAGGCAAGGAAGGGAAGAAAAAGGGCACTCGATCCTGTATCCCAGCAAATCAGCTCGAAGCTGACTTGATTTGTAAAAATGTCGGTCTTTCTGGTAGAATGTAACCGGGGTGAGGTGATGCAACACGGGAAAAGGGCTGAAAGATTCTTATTTCGTGCCGGTTTCACGCGGCGAGGGTTAACAAAGATGTTCCTAACAGAAAAGGAGAAGACAGATGGGACTTACAATTGAATCGAAACTCTCGGAACTCTTGGGTAATGAACGCAGCAAGGAGGTTGTCGAAAAGCACCTCCCGGGGATATCAACCCACCCCATGCTAGGAATGATCCAGACCATGACACTCGACCAGATCATGCCACTCTCCCAGGGCCAAATTACTCCCCAGGCGATTCAGGCGATTTCGGAAGATCTTACGAAGCTCTAGGGGCGCAGCACGCAGAATCGCACGCCCCCGCCGGTCCGGTCAACAGGACTGAAAGCAGGTTGCGTTCGACGTGATGCGATGAGAAACGAAATTTGGTATGGGCCATTTTCTCTTCCCCAATGGCCCATACCAACGCTCTCAGATTTCGAGAGATTGATTTGGGCTTTTGGGTCGGACCAAGATAATACTTGATAATGTTAAAAATAGATTAAACGTTAACTCTCCTCCTAATAAGGCATCCTTTACTATTGAGGTTAATATACCTGTTCCATATGGTAGAATAGATGACAAAGCATTTATCGAGTAAATATCGAAGAAAATGTACCCTGCTGTGAAACAAGCAAATACTAATCTAAAAGTTGATACGATCACCTTGAGGTTTTATGCGCGTAAATTCATTGGGATATTCCCCATTAGTAACACATATAATGTTTCAAAAAAAGTGTCTGAAATGGACTGATCTTTATGTTATGCGCATATCTGTAATCTTTGCAGGTGAGGGTGGTTTTATGGTATAGTGATAGGTACACAAAAGAGGTATACACTAAAAGTCGATGGCTATTTACCTGAGAATTCAGGGGGGTATAAATGCTGGTGTTTAACTCGCCCTTCGGCATGCCTGGAAAATCAAGGGGTTGGCCAAAACGATGGTTGGCCCCTTTTTGCTTGCTCATGCGTTGTGTGAATATTGCGGGCTCGAAAACACTCGGAATGTGATCTAATATGATTTCGGCGCCGGGTTTTGCCTGCTTTGCCAACTTCTACCTGATGCCGCCGGATCGGAGATGCTTAAATGACAAGATTCAAATTTCTGCTTTTTCTGGCTGTGCTGCTCGGATTCGCTGCCCTTGCCTATGCAGCAGTTTTGAATGATGCTAAAGAAGCCTATGACAATGGCGATTATGCCAAGGCTTCTAAACAGTTCAAGGCTTTGGCGGAGCAGGGGAATGCTGATGCTCAGTTTGCTATAGGTTCCATGGTTTACCTTGGCAAAGGTGTGCAGAAGGACTATGGAGAGGCGGCGAAGTGGTTTCGCAAGGCTGGAGCGCAGGGAAATACTGACGCGCAATATAATCTTGGAGTGATGTATGCTGAGGGCCAGGGCGTAAAACAGGATTATGCCGAGGCTGCAATATGGTGGCGTATGGCGGCGGACAAAGGGGCCATTGACGCACAACGTAGTCTGGGAGCGCTGTATGCCAGGGGCCAAGGCCTTCCACAGGACTATTCCGAAGCATCGAAGTGGTACCGCAAAGCGGCGGAGCAGGGAAATGCCGACGCCCAACTTAATCTGGGCGCGATGTTCGATAAAGGGCAAGGCGTAACGAGGGACTATGCAGAGGGTGCAAAGTGGCTTCGGATGGCGGCGGACCAGGGACTTTCTGTTGCACAACGCAATCTGGGATGGCATTATGCGCGGGGAGACGGCGTTCCGCAGGATTTCGTGCAGGCTTTCATGTGGTTGGATTTAGCGGCGGCACAGGGCGACCAGACCGCCCGAGAGGGTAGAGATAAGGTTGCCGGGAGCATGACTGCTGAGCAGATCGCCGAGGCGAAGCGTCTCGCGGCTGGGTGGAAGCCAAAAAGCCGGGATTAGGGCTTGCGTTTTTATTGAAGACGCGGAGAATCATGATTTCGGAATTTGCGGTGCAGTGTAGTGGTGGACTTTGCTGACTTCACGCGGCAAGGCGTATCAGGGTCACTCGAGAATGCCCCGGTATCGACGATCTTCGTTGATCCAATGCCCGCCGGATCGAGGAGACGAAAATGACAAGATGGTTATTCCTGCTTTTTATGTCCGTACTGGTGGGATTCGCCGGGCTTGCTCACGCCGGTTTCGATGACGGCACAGCGGCTTATGACAAAGGCGACTATGGCAGGGCTTATTCTGAGATGAGGCCGTTGGCGGAGCGGGGAGAGGCGCCTGCGCAATTTTATCTGGGGGTAATGTACGAAAATGGCCAGGGTGTCCCGAAGGACTACGTGCAGGCGCATAAATGGTTTGAGCTGGCGGCAGCGCAAGGGGATTCGGAAGCTCGAAAGCGTATGGACTTGTTAGCTGAAAAGATGACGCCTGCCCAAATCGCCGAGGCTATAAGCCTGGCAAGGGATTGGAAACCGAAACGCCGGGATTAGGACATGGGAAGGTAACGCGAGCGCTTGACGCTCTGTCTCACGCGCTTGCGCGTGTGGCAGAAATCCCGGGGGCGCCGGGGGAAAGTCCCCCGCTCTTTTAGTTAGTTCAATCTTGAACGAAACTCAGTACGAGAGGTTTCAGGGCCAGAGACGATCCGAATATGTACATCAGGTCCGCTGGTGGTCGGATTGATGCCTCGGACTTGAAACGATTGCAGGAGAAATGAAAAATGGCGGAAAACCCTTTCATCGGTACGTGGAGACTGGTTTCCTTTGAATTGAGAAGTGAGAACGGCCAGGTGAGTTATCCATTTGGACAAGACGTGGATGGGTATATTATCTATAGTCAGGACGGGTATATGTCTGTTGCATTCATGAAAGCCGGACGCTCGAACTTCACTTCGAGATACCTCTTTGCAGACGGCAGCATGGAGGAAAAAGCATTGGCGGTTGACACATACATGTCTTATTGCGGTAAGTATGAAGTATGCGGCGACAAGGTCATCCACCATATTGAAGTAAGTTTGTTCCCAAACTGGACGGGGAAAGACCAGCAGCGTTTCTATAGATTTGATGGTGACCGGTTGATCTTGAGTAGTCCACCAGTGCTGCGGGAGGGAATCGAGCAGACTGCTCACTTGACTTGGAAAAGAAGCCGAATGGTTGGATAATCCACTCCTGATCAATTCGAATTGCTAAGGGAATCTTGGGATTATTTCAAAGCCCTGTTGCACAGCCTCACAGCCGTTTCTTCCGCCAACCTCATCACGTTTTCATGTGCTTCAGCTTCCCCCAGCTCCCGAACCCCGCATGCTCGAACGAGATGCGTCTCACTAAAGCCATAGCCTTTGAAGAAATAGTCAAATTTCGGAAAGACATCGGTAAACATGCTCTCATCGGGGCTTCCCTGCACCTGAATGAAAACCAGTTTCTTTCCTGATGCAAGGCGGGATCTATTCGGGTTGGTCATGAAATCAGGTACGAGATAAGAGAAAGTCCGGTCCACGAAAGCCTTCAACTGGCTCGTTACGTCCCAGTAGTAGATAGGAGTTGCAAGCACGAGAACGTCAGTTTCACGAACCGCATCCAGAACTTCGGTCAAATCGTCTTCCAGTATGCATCTATCGAGTTTGGTCTTGCACGCCATGCATCCCTGACAGCCGCGATATTCGAGCTCATTCAGGGCGAAATTCTGAACCTCGGCGCCAAGTCTCCCGGCGGTGTCACAGAATCGACTTGCTATGGTGGCGCTGTTTCCCTTTTCCCGTGGACTTCCAAGGAGGCAGACGATCTTCATTGCACTCTCCCTTGATCGAGAAATTCATCATCTGTGGAATGAAGAAGACCGTAAGGCTTTCATCCCAATACTATTTATCATTACTGCAGGCTTCCCCTTATACCAAATTACGTTCAAAGAGCGACAAATAACCCCGAACTGAGCGGGGAAACTTTCCCCCTCGATCTCCAGGCTCCGCCGCGCATGCGCGCTGTCGGCGGCAAGCCACCGCGCATGCGCGGGGCCGCTGCCGCAGCGCCACATAGATCTCTACGCTATCCCTGATCTGTCCATGACCAGAGGCGGAGGGGGGGTGTGGGGGCAAAGCTCCCCACGCTCTTGACTTGATGCTTTCCTGAACGCAACTCGGTATTACAACCTGACAATTGCACTCACCGTGCAGCCGCGAGCGGCCCTGCCGTCCGGTCTTTGATGAGCGAGGCCAGGTCCTCGGGCGGGTAAACAATGATCTCGTTTTCAAGCAGCTTCTGAAGATAAAAATCGTCTGCCCGGTAATGGGGATGCATGTTTTGACGATTGATCAAACGCAAAAAGCAGCGAAATTCGGGAGCGGCTTTCCCCAGGGGCCCGCTGAAACAGGAGAAATTAATTGTAGAGAACTTCAGGTCATGGTAGGTGAGAAAAACTCGACGGATCCCTGCGGCCATTACCTGGATCTCCTTGTCGCCCCATTCCAGGAAATGGGACGTATCCGGCCATACAGCATTCACCTCGTTTGCCCCTATTGGAGAGAACGCGGTAAACCACTGGCTTGGGGCTATTTCTCCAAGCCATCTTTGTCCCGAATCCCTTTCCGTCTCAACGAGGTCGAGCCAGTAGCATGAGCCGTTAGACCTGTGGTAAGCAAGGCTCCTTTCGAGCAGCAGCCGATGGTGAGTCATGGGAAACGGTGACCCGATTATCTGGAAGTGAGGATGCATGATACTTCCTCCGGCGGGAGGCATGAAGTTGGCGTTGATGGTAAAGAATGGGGTTTCGGGATCGGATTCGAAACACCTTCTGATGAACTCCAGGGATATCGAGAAAGCGTCAAAGAGAAGCGAGGATGAAAAGTCGTCCAGGGTTCGCCCGTGTTTTTGTCCCACCATGACAACAGCGTGATAGGGCGCCAAAGGGAACAGGTTGGGAAATAGAACGGTCTCACCTCTTTCGATCCGTCCCTGCGGGATGAGGTGTTCAGGATAGCGGGGTGAAAACATGCCCCACTTCCCGTCACACATGAAGCATTGTCCCTTCGTCTCCTCGATCCGCTGGTTCATGTATGCGTAATCCGTTTCCGGAAACAGGGCCGAGAGCTTTCCTTTCAGTGCCTCGGACAGGATGCTCTGACGCTCGGTTAGCGGGTCAAATCGCACTTCGATCTTTTGGATGTCCAGCTCCCCTTTTTTGAATGGATTGTGGAATTCAACCACTTGCTGACAGGCTTTGAAGCAAATCCTTGCCATCTTGATTCCTCCTTGAGCGGTGGGGCAGGAGCGTGTGACTCCTCTTCCGGCTGTTTTGTCTGCTATTAGATGGGCGCTGTCAGACCGAACCATACTTGTGTAAAAGGTGCTTGTCAATGGCGGGAAACCGGCAGGTTTCTTGCCGGGGCAAAAATCAACGCGTCTTTCCTCTTCTTCGAAAGGTTCCGTGGAAGTCTTTTCTTATGAGGGTGCAGTGCATAGTTTGACCTTGCCAGGAGCGTTTCTGCGATTCGCCCTGTTTGATGATTGCCATATGTGCGTCAATGCGCAACAATAGACCATTAGAAGGAGGAAGAAGAGATGCAGGCTCGTGTCAACGATGTGGTCATCAATTATGAGATAGAAGGCCCTGGAGATGCGCCATTCGTCACCTTGAGCCACTCTCTGGCCACGACTCTTGAGCTGTGGGATCCGCAGCTTCCAACGTTGCGCGGGGGGTATCGAATCTTGCGCTTCGACACACGCGGCCACGGCAGCTCATCCGCCCCTCCGGGACCCTATACGATGGAGACGCTAACTGCCGATGTGATCGGGTTGCTCGATCACCTGGCCATCCGGACGACTCATTTTATAGGCATCTCCATGGGGGGAATGATCGGACAGCTCCTGGTTCGCAGGTATCCGGACAGGCTCGAAAAACTCGTTCTGTGCGATACGAGCGGCCGCGTCCCCCCCGAGGCGGCTCCGATCTGGGAAGAACGCATTCGCACGGTTGAAACAGAGGGCATGAAGGCTCTGGCCGAGCAGACCCTGGAGCGTTGGCTGAGTGCGGAATTTCGGCGCAACCAGCCGGAAATCACCGGCCGGCTTCGTAAAATGATCCTTCTTACGCCCGTTCCCGGTTATGTTGGCTGCTGCCGCGCCATCAGTGCCTTTGACGTCTCACACGAACTCCCGAAAGCAGCCACGCCAACCTTGATTATTACCGGGGAAAAGGATGAGAGTACACCTGTAAGTGCAGCCGTGGAGATCCAACGGCAGATCGAGGGATCGGAGCTGGTGGTCATGCCGGGCGCCTTGCATCTCTCCAATGTTGAAGCCGCCGAGCTTTTCAACCGGAAACTGTTGAGCTTTCTGGCTTAAGGAACATGTCCTGCTTTGCGCAGCAGCCTTTGGACGGTTGCGCGCTTGGAGTTGCAACATGGCGCGCGGAATGCAATTCGCGACCATTCGCCTGATTGTTCTTACCCTTGTAGTATTCTCACAGGTATATCTATTTATCCGCATCCGGCGGGCCATCAAATCCCTGCCCGGACCCGATCTATTTAAATCCGGCGCCATCGTTCTGGCGGGCATTGCGATTCTCCTGCTTTTTACGGCGAACCGATACATCATGTTATCCCCGATCACTTGGGCGCACCCGCCGATAGCGGCGCAGTTTTTCGTTTTTTATCTACCGGCCGTATGGGGCTTCGGGTCGATTCTGTGCGCGCTGGTGCTTCTTCTTGTTGATTTTGCCGGAGGATTTGGCCGGACGATTTTCCGAATATTTCGCACCACCGGCCGAAAGGAACTCAGCCCCATGAATCCTGCCCGCCGTCACTTTCTTCAAGTTGGATTGGGCGGGTTGGCCGCAGCACCATTCGTGCTTTGCGGATACGGCGCTGTCTATGCCGGAAAGGCGTTTGAAGTCACGGAGCTTGCCTTGCCCTTTGGACACCCTCTGCGGGTTGTCCAACTCACCGATATCCATGCTGGTATTTACATGACAAGGGAAGAGATACGGCAACTAACAGATCGGGTCATTGCGCTCAAACCCGATCTTTTTGTCCTCACCGGGGACTATATCTCGAATTCGATGGAGTTTCTCCCGGGCTGCCTGGAGGAGATGGCAAGGATCCGCGCTCCATACGGTACTTTTGCCACACTTGGCAATCATGAGCATTGGTACGGCGAACCGAGTCGAATCCAGGCCGTTTTCTCGCAATACCGCATCCCGCTCTTGATAAATGCCCATCAGGTCATTGGTTCCGGACAGGATGCTTTCATAGTGGCTGGAATCGATGACCTTCGCGCCGGACAGCCCGACCTTGAGGCGGCTTTGCATGGGGTGGATTCGCGCATGCCGATTCTTCTGCTGTCTCATCGGCCCGAGGTCTTTCCTCTGGCTGCAGCATACGGGATTCGGCTAACCCTCGCAGGCCACTATCATGGGGGGCAGGTAAAATTGAGTCTTCCGTCAGGGAATATAAGCGTGGCTCACCTTGTGACCCCCTATCCGGAGGGGCTGTACCGGCTAAATGCTTCCCACCTGTATGTGAGCCGTGGAATCGGTACTACATTCACCCCCGTGCGGCTTAACGTCCCGCCGGAGATCACCTTGCTGCACTTGACCATTTAGAGGTCGATTCGCGATTGCGTGCGCAAAATTCTACAAATTGCGAAAGCTCAAAAGAGCGGGGGAAGGCTTCCCCCGCACCCCGCCAGGATTCGGCGCTCACGCGCAAGCGCGTGAGGCCGAGCGCTAGGCGCCGGCGGTGGTTGGCCGAGGGCCGCCACCGCAGCGCCATATCTCGACGCTTTCCCTGACCTGTCCATGACCATAGGCGGAGGGGGTGGGGGGGCGCAGCTCCATAAGCGCTCAAATAAAGACGAGCAGCTACAGGGAAAAAGTCCGTCATTCCGGCGCGTCCTCACAAAGCGCCCTCACAAGGGATCGGGCGCGAACTTGAAGCATCAAACGTGCTTCCATTATGTTCAGCGCGGACCCGAAGGAAGTGAGGGTTCCGGACGTGAACTGGGGCACTCACAGAAGATCGTGCCCGGACTGGAAGCATTAACCAACGGTTAAAATGTTAGGCCCGGACCTGAACGAAGTGAGGGTGGGCACTCACAAAAGCGGCCTCACAAAGCGCCCTCACAAGGAATCGGGCGCGAACTTGAAGCATTTGGGCATGGGCCGAGAGTATCAAGCGCGGACCCGAAACGAAGTGAGGGTTCCGGCCGCGAACTATAAGCATATGGCCTGGTCACGTAACGCTAACCGCGAACCCGCAACGTAGTGAGGGTTCGTGCCCGGACTCGAAGCATTGGCCAACCGTTACGATGTTAAGCCCTGACCTGAACGAAGTGAGGGTCCAGGCCGGAATCCAGAGTTCTTGATTTTTATTGTAATATCAATAGGTAAAGGCACTGGGCCCCGGTTTGTGCAGGGGCGACAAAAATTATAAATATTGCCCTAATAAATTCAGGTACTTACGCGCTTATTTGAGCGCTTATGAGGGCGCAGCTCCCCGCGCTTTTCCGGATTCTTTATTTGCAGACCTTTCGGTACACGGTCTCGATTCGGCTCAGGCATCATTGTTGGAATCTTCCGCGCTCTGCATCAGTTCGAGGAACCTGTTCTCCTCGCCATCGAGCATCCTGTAGCAGTGCTCGTAGTCCGGAAACGTGCCGGAACGGACATCCTCGCAGTACTCGGACATGGCCTTAATGATGATTTCGGCTACGTTGGAGTACTTTTTCACGAATTTGGCTGTGAAAGCCTGAAACTGGCCTATCATGTCGCTCACGATCAGCAGTTGGCCGTCGCAGTGAGGACCGGCCCCGATTGAGAGTACCGGGATAGTGAGCGTCTGGTGGATGTAGCGCGTAACCTCCGGAGGCACTGCTTCGACCAGAATCATGTGGGCGCCGGCGTCCTGCACGGCCAGCGCGTCTTCGACGACCAGTTTGGCCGCTTCGGCGGTGCGTCCCTGCGCCTTGTGGCCGCCAAGGACCCCGGAGCTCTGGGGTGTAAGACCGACATGGCCAACCACCACGATTCCAGCCTCGACAATTGCTTTGATCCTAGGGACAACCCGCACGCCGCCTTCAAGCTTGACGGCGTCCACGTAGGCCTCCTTTAAGAAACGGCCGGCATTTTCCACTGCCCTTTCATTGCCGGTCTGGTATGAGAGAAACGGCATGTCTCCTATGACAAAGGTATTGGGAGCGCCTCGCCTTACCGCTTCACAGTGCATGATGCACTGATCCATGGTTACCGGCACAGTACCGGGGTACCCATATACGCACATGCCCAGGGAATCGCCGACCAGAAGCATATCGAGCCCGGCCGCTTCGGCGAACTGCGCCGTCGGAAAGTCGTAAGAGGTGAGCCAGGTAATCTTGCGGGCTTCCTTTTTCATAATGTAAAAATCATGAAGCATCAGTTTTTTCTTAGCCACTCAAGCCCTCCTGAGTTTGACCATTATCGTGCGTGCATTCCGCCGAATTGAGCGCAGAGCTGCAGTCCCAAAAATAATCGCCGGCAAGTTCAAACCATCTCTCATAAAATACTCGCCAATCTTATACTACCAATTTGGCGTCAAAGCTTAAATTTAGTTCAAGGTGAAGACCTGTTCTACCGATAATCTTATCGGAGATTAAACCCCCATTTAATCTACCCTTCTGAAAGAGCCAGGAGGAAGGCCCCCCTTCACTCCTGGCTCGCCTCGTTCCTGCCCGGATGCTTCTGAAATTCGATAACAGTCAAGATCATTTTCCCTTTCAGTATGTGTTTCAAAACAGGTTATCAGTGTTTACATTATGCTATCTAGCCTGAATCATTGATGATAGGCTATTCGACGTTATCCGGGACAGTAGCAGGCTGACTTGCGATGAGGCAGCACCAAGGTAGAAAGCTACTGTCCAGGTAGGAGGATACGATGATATTTAGAGGAAATTCCCTGATTTCGTGGGTTTTGATTATGGCTGTTTTGTCGGCCGGTGTGTTTCTTGCCGGAACGAGTTTTGCCAAATCGGCCGCCTATTGCGATGATTATGCCAGGGACTACGCCGACCATTACGCAAACCCGGGTGGAAACGTCCTGGGCAGCGCACTGGGCGGGGCCGCCCTGGGAGCGCTTTTCGGCGCGATCGCCGGCGCGCCCGGCACCGGTGCAGGAATCGGCGCTGGAGTCGGTTTGTTGGGAGGTGGAGTCGCATCGGCTAACGATTGGAATTATCTCTACAATCGTGCCTATAACATGTGCATGCGTGGTGAGCGGTAAACGTGGTTGTTCATGCTCGGCTCTGAGTTCTCTGCTTGCTGGGGAGCGTCAATCCGCGGTGAAGTTTTCACGCGACGCAAAAAATGCCGGGCCTGTCGAGCCGCCGGAAGGGAACAGGTTAATCGAAGCTGATTACTGGCTTTGACTTGCGCAGGAAGCGCTCGCTTAGTCGCTCCAGCAGCACATAAAAGACTGGTACAAACGGGATAGCCAGAAGCGTAGAGGAAAGCATGCCGCCGAAAACGACTGTCCCGAGGGCGCGCTGGCTGGCCGACCCAGCTCCGAAAGCCACCAGAAGGGGCACGACCCCCAGGATGAAAGCGAATGAGGTCATCACGATGGGGCGAAACCGCCTGCGGGTGGCTTCGATCGCCCCTTCTTCGATGGTCATGCCGCTGTGGTGCAGGTCACGGGCGAATTCCACGATGAGGATCGCGTTCTTGCTTGCCAGGGCGATCATGAGGATGAGTCCGACCTGAGTGTAGAGATTGCTGTCGTATCCGCGGGCCAGGAGGGCGAGGATAACACCTACGATAGCAACCGGCACTACGAGAATAACGGCGCCGGGCGAAGTCCAGCTTTCGTATAAAGCTGCAAGCACCATATAGACCAGGAATATGGAAAGGGCATAGAGGAAATAGGCCTGGTAGCCCAACTGCTTTTCCTGGAAGCTCGTGGAGGTCCAGTCGTATGCCATGCCTTGAGGCAAAGTATCTGCGGCAAGCTGCTCCATTTTCGCCAGGGCCTGGCCGGAGCTGAAATCCGGGGCAGCCGACCCGAAAATGGGCGCGGCCGGGTAGAGATTATAGCGGGTGATCAACTCCGAGCCTTCGTCCCGCTTTATATTCAACAGTGTGCCTAACGGAACCATACCTCCCGACAGGTTGCGGACATAGAGTTTGTCGATGTCCCTGGGATTCAACCTGTAATTGCTTTCAGCCTGGATATAGACCTGGAATACCTGGTTGAACTTGTTGAATAGATTTACGAATGATGACCCAAGGTAGTCTTGGAGCGCCCCGAAAACATTTGCCATTGGGACGTGCAGCGACTCGGCCTTGGCTCGGTCGATGTTCAGGTAGAGTTGCGGGCTTGTCATGCTGAATGTCGTTGCCAGGTGCTGCATGGAGGGTTGTTGATTTCCCGCTTGCGAGAGCGCTGTGGTAGCCTCGTAGAGTTCTTTCAGCCCGAGGTTTCCCCGGTCCTCGACCATCATCTGAAAGCCTCCGGCCTGGCCCAATCCACGAATGGAAGGCGGGATGATCACGAGAGTCTGGGCTTCCTGAATTTCCGCCAGTTCCCGGTTCATATTGGCTATGATGACGTCCTGGTTGAGGCCGCTGCCCCGTTCCTTCCAATTATTGAAATTTACGAATGTGGATGAAATACTCGGGTTGTTGGCCCCATCCAGGAAGGAGTAGCCTCCGATTGTCACCCACCCCGAAATGCCCGGAATTCTGTGAAGGATGGCGTCCTCTTTGGCGGCTACCTCACGACTGCGTGACAGTGATGCGCCTTCGGGCAGGCGGGTAAACAAAATAACGTATCCCTGGTCCTCGGTCGGGAGAAATCCGCTCGGCCGGCTGAAAAAAGCCCAAAAGGAAGCGGCGATGATTACAACGAATAACATTAGCATCGTGAACGGCCGTTTCACCATGAAGACAACCAGCACCATGTAGACGTCGGTCATCCATTGAAAAAGCCTGTTGAAAGCGCGGTAGATTATATTAGGCCGTTCCTTTCCGCGCGGCTTCAACCAGAAAGCGCACTGCACGGGTTTGAGGGTAAGGGCGTTGATGGCGCTTATTACGGAAGTTGCAGCGATAACGAGCGCAAACTGGCGAAATATCTGCCCGCTTATGCCCGGGAAAAACGCGGCCGGCAGGAAAACCGCAACCAGGGCCAGAGTGATTCCCATGATGGGACCGGTCAGCTCGTTCATTGCTTTGATGGTTGCTTCCCTGGGCGCCATTCCTCGTTCTATGTGATATGAGGCGCCCTCGACAACAACGATCGCGTCGTCGACCACGATGCCGATGGCCAGAATGAGGGCGAAAAGCGTCATCAGATTAACTGTAAACCCCAGTGCGGCCATAGCGATGAAGGCGCCGATGATGGTGACCGGCACGGTTGTGGCTGGAACGAGCATCGCCCGGAAGTTCTGGAGGAAAAGAAGCACTACGATCAGCACCAGGACGGCGGCGATGAAGAGAGTTTCATATACCTTTGAGATGGCTTCGCGGACGAACAGGGTCGTGTCATAGCGGATTCCATATTTGAGTCCGGGGGGAAAAGTTTTGCTCATATCGGCCATCGCCTTGTAGACGTTGTTTGCAACGCCGATGGCGTTTGCGTCCGGAAGGGCGAAAATCGGGATCAGGGCAGACTTGTGGCCGGAATAATCGGCGAAATTGGTGAAAGTTTGCTGGCTCAGCTCCACTCGGGCTATGTCACGCAGATGCACGACCTGCGGGGCCTGGCCGGTTGCCGTTTTGACGATTATATTTTCAAACTCGGAGACGTCGGAAAGGCGGCCGAGCGTGTTGATCGTAAATTGGAAAGGATGCTCCTTGGGCACAGGGGGTGCGCCAAGCTGACCTAATGCGACTTGATCGTTCTGCCCCTGAATGGCAGTCATGACGTCAGCGGACGTAATGCCCAGCGTGTCGAGTTTGGATGGGTCGAGCCATACTCTCATGCTGTATTGTCCGGCGCCGAAAATCCTCACCAGGGCGACGCCCGGGAGCCGGGCCAGCGGATTCTGAAGGTTTATGAGGCCATAATTTGAAAGGAAAATCTCATCGAAATGGTCATCGTCTGAATAAAGGGCCACCACCAGCAGGATGTTTGGAGAGACTTTCTTTATGGTCACTCCCTGCTGCTGAGCGCCCCCCGGAAGTTGGGCAAGCGCGCTGTTTACCAGGTTTTGGACAAGCGAGAGGGAGGCGTTGAGATTGGTCCCGACGTCAAAAGTGATCGTAAGCGTGTAAGAGCCGTCGCTGCTGCTGGCAGACGACATGTACATAGAGCCCTCGACACCGTTCACGGCCTGCTCGATCGGAACTCCGATGGTTTCCGCTACTACCCGGGCGCTCGCTCCGGGGTATTTCGTCGAAACCTGTATCGTTGGCGGAACGATCTGCGGATATTGGGCGACCGGGAGTTGGAATAGCGCGACCAAGCCGATTATGATCGTAACGAAGGCGATCACGTTTGCAAAAATAGGTCTGTCAACGAAAAACTCTGAGATCATTTGCCTGCACCTGGTCTGGTCTGCCCTTTAGCGGAAAGGGTTGTCTTTTTCTATTCACTGTTCACTGTTCACTATTCACTATTCACTGCCCTTTGGGGAGTCACTAGCTTGCCGGGAATAGCCTTGAGCAGACCGATTGTAACGACCCACTCATCTCCGTTAAGGCCCTCCTCGATAACATACGAATGATCTTTTTGAGCGCCGGTTTTAACGTTGCGTCGCTCGACCGTATTCTTCTCATTCACTATCAGCACGTAGTTCCCCAACTGGTCGTAGCCCACCGCAGATTGCGGAACAAGAATGGCGGACCTCTCTTTACCGACCGGCAGCCTGACTTTGGCATACTCGCCTGGACGCATTCTGCTGTCGGGGTTTGGAAAAACTCCCCTGACAAGCAGTGTGCCTGTCGACGGGGTTACCGTATTCGCTGTGAAGTCAAGATACCCTTCGTGAGGATATCCCTCTTCATTGCTCAGGCTTAAAAAGACAGGGAATTTTTCTGCTTTCGCTGCTGATTTCGAGGAATTCTGCCAAGCGGCCCTTACATCCCGCAAATAAGGCGGAATAGCGGTTTCGGCAATGGTGAAATAGACATGAAGCGGGTCGATTTGGGTCAATTCGGCCAAAACAGTACTGGTTCCACTGCCTACGAGGTTTCCGGGATCGACAAGCCTCCTGTCCATACGTCCAGCGAAAGGGGCGACTACCCAGGTATATACGAGATTGAGCTTTGCAAGATCGCGCTGCGCTTCGGCCGAGAGCAGACCGGCCTGTGCTGTGTCGCGCTGATTGCGCCAATTTTCGACATCTGTATCGGCGGCGGCCTTTTGTTCATAGAGTTTGGTATAGCGGGCAAACTCCGTTTTGGCGTGCTCGAGCAGAGATTTTTGGTTCAGAACGTTGCCTTCGGCCTGCTGGAGCATTGCAAAATATGTGTTTTGCTGGATGAGGAAAAGCAACTGATCTTTCTTTACGACATCCCCGTCGTTGAAGTATACGGCGTCGAGATAGCCTTCAACACGGGCGCGGAGCTGCACGGTGTTGACGGCCTGCGTATTGCCGTTTAATTCCAGGTAATCGGTTACGTTCTCACGCACGGGCTGGCTTACCGTGACTTTAGGGGGAGGAGGCGGAGCAGGTCCCTGCTTTTGCGTGCAGCCTGCCGGGAAAAGCAGGATTAAGAAGCAGGAAATTAGAAGCAGGAAGCGAGAAGCAGGACCGTCGGGTGGGCTAAGCTGCGCGCAGCTCACCAAGTCTTTTCGAGACATTCTTGTGGAGTTTAGTACCGAGATCATGATTTCTCTAGATACTCCATGTGCTTTCCTGGATGCAGCCGGCCTTTACCAGTCAGGACTGCGAATATCGGATTGGTTGCCGGGCGGGGGCATGTAGACAGAGGGAGAAAGCAGACTGCCCCAGTTAGTGCGCTTTGCCATGGCCTCTTTTACTTGAGGTGGGAGGATGTCCTCTCCCTGCCTGATCTCCCATCCACCGCCAAGCGCCCTGTAGACGCCCACGAGGTTTAAAGCGATATTGCCCATTGAGGTTGCAAGACCGTCCTGAGAAATGAGAAGTGACTGCTGTGCGGTGAGGACAGTGGTGAAATCCGTGCTCCCCTGGCTGTACTGTATGAAAGCCAAATCGAGCGACCGCTTTGCGGCCGATGTGCTCTGAGCAAGGTTTTCCGTGCTTTCCTGGTACCGCAGAAACCCTGCTGTGGCATCCTCGACCTCCTGTTGTGCCTTAAGCACCGTATTTTGATACGTAAGCAAAAGCTCCTGGAAACGCGCATCCTGTACGCGCACATTATTGGTGATAATTCCATAGTTGAGGATGTTCCACTGAACGGACGGGCCTACGGTCGTTGTCGCCGATGCGATGTTGAACATCTCTGAGAGCTTGGTTCCTGCATAGGTAGTGGACTGAAGTCCCAAAAAGCCGGTAAGCGAGAAAGCGGGAAACAAGTCGGCTTTAGCAACCCCGATTTGCGCACACTGGGCTGCAGCCTGAAGTTCGGCGCTGCGAATGTCGGGACGGCGTCTTAGAAGGTCGGCAGGAATCCCCAAAGCAACTTGGGGTGGAGGGGCCGGAATCCCCGAGGGGCCGGTGAGAACGTCCGAAAGGTTATCCGGAGGAATGCCGATGAGCACGCTCAGCGCGTCTTTACTCTGCCTGAGCTGTGCCTCCAGCACCGAGATGGCCGCCTGAGTGTTGAAAAGAATCGTTTCTGCCTGTTCGACGTCACGCTCTGAGGTTGTGCCGCCGTGGAAACGGGCTTCTGCTATCCTGAGGCTTTCCTTCTGGGTTTCAACGTTTTCCCGCGCAATATCGAGCCGCTTCTCGAGGGTCCTTATCTGTATGTAAGCATTGGCTGCATCGGCGGTAAGACTAACTATGGCGCTGTCATAATCGGCAACGCTTGATCGAAGCATTGCGTCGGACGCTTCGACCGCTCTTCTGTATTTTCCCCAGAAATCAAGCTCCCAGGCTGCGTTCAAAAGAGCCTGGTCCTGCCAGAAACTGAATTGGAAAGGAACATGTTCTGAAGTAGACGCCGCAGCGGAGGCAGAATACGCGCTGGCCCTGTTGTACGTTATCGATGGGTTAAGCTGTTGAGTTTGAGGGTAAAGTTTACCTACGGAGATGCCCAGTTGAGCCCGGGCCTCCAGAACTCTGACGGCAGCAACTTTTAACGAAAGATTTTCACGATAGGCCCTGTCGATTACGCGGTTCATACCTGGATCGTCGAACGCTTCCCACCATTCACGGTAGTTGGCCGGCTCGCTTTTCACACGCTCATCGGCCGCTTCCAGCCACTTCGATGAAACTGAAGCCGCCGCAGGTTTGAAATCCGGCCCAACTTTGATGCAGCCCGCCATTAATAAGGAAATTGTGACGAGCACAAACGACAGGAGAACGATTTGCCTCTGGGACCAAGTTCCGTTCAATAGCGGGAAACCCCGCCCGGAATTGTCGCGCGGTTCTTTTGTAGGGGAGGGCTTTATGCCCTCCCGAAGCAGCCGATTTGAACGTAACTCCGTATGAGATGTCATAACCTTAGACTTTATATTTGAATAGATTGGCGTCAACGGTCCAAAGCGCTTAGCAGGGCTTCCCTGGCTCTTTTGCGCTGTTCTTGTCCGGCGGTCGATCTGAGTTTCCCCCAGCCGGCAATAATACAGGGAATATTAGGCAGGACAAGTTAAAAGGAGACCATCCGGTCAAATTTTCTTTGGCTCATCCGGAAACGAGTACCTGTGGTTTGGATTTTCCTGCCCCGAAAGGGGCTTAATAAGTCTAGGTTCAGGCTGAAGACTGTCAGGCTGAAGGGAATCGTTCCTTCGCCACCCTCCAGTCTAAACCCCTCCAGTCTTGGAGCTGGCTGAAGGCTGAAGACTGTCAGGCTGAAGGGAATCAGTCCCACGCCACCCTTCAGCCTAAACCCTTTCAGCCTAAACCCCTTCGTTCTAAACCCCTTCAGTCTTAGCCTGCCGAATAGCCCTCTCCCAAACAAAGAATTAGTCTTGATTGTCCGCTATGAAGCAGGTAATGTTAGGTTGCTGTTCCTCGGAGCTGTTGCGCGTTCTCCCGCTTCCGACCAATGAAAGTCCCCTCACTCCCAGCACTGAGCTCTCATCACGCTGACTCAAGCGACCCTGGAGACTCATCTGGCTGCTTCGGCCATGAGCATGCCTGATACATCAGAGAATGCTCATCGTGTTTCCGTGGCATACTGTGAAACGTCCGTTGAAAGTATATCAAGTGGATGAAAAATAGCAGTCAATCATCGATCGTTTGCCGTTGCCTTTTTGGTTCTGAATCAGCCGGGTTTTAGGAGGATAAGTCATGACTATGTCACGAAGAAATTTTCTGAAAGGATTGGGAGCAGGAATCGGCTCTGCAGGTCTTGCCGACACATTGGCCCCACATTCCGGTCTCGCTGATTCCACAAGTCCCGCCAAAATCATAGGGGCCCAGGTTACCACTTCAGTTTGCCCTTTTTGCGGGGTGGGTTGCGGTCTGATCGCACATACCATTGAAGGACGACTGGTCAATGTGGAGGGAGATCCGCAACATCCTATCAATCAGGGGGCGACATGCAGCAAAGGGCAGGCCGTATTCGAGGTGGTTACAAGTTCTCGCAGACTCCAACAAATGCATTATCGGGCTCCCGGCAGCGATCGTTGGGAGAAAAAAGATCTCGAATGGGGAATTAAAACCTTGGCTCAACGCATTAAGTCTGCTCGTGATACGACTTTTATAGCCAAGTCAGAAGCTGGAGTGCCGGTTAACCGCACCGAGGCTATTGCTTCCATTGGAGCAGCATCGCTAAACAATGAAGAATGCTATCTCATTACCAAGCTTGCACGAGCCTTGGGTATTGTTTATCTCGAACATCAGGCCCGGCTTTGACACTCATCCACGGTGGCCTCGTTGGGGCCTACTTTTGGTCGTGGCGCAATGACCAATCATTGGAACGATCTTGCCAACAGTGATTGTATCCTGATCGTAGGCTGCAATCCCGCAGAAAACCACCCTATTGGATTCCGTTGGGTAAGCAAGGCCATGGATAAAGGCGCAAAGCTCATCGTGGTGGACCCACGTTTCACCCGCTCTGCGGCAAAGGCGGACCTTTACGTCAAACTCCGCCCCGGCACCGATATCGCTCTCTTCAATGGGCTCTGCAACCATGTCATCAAAAACGAATTTTTCCATCGGGACTATCTGGTCAATTACACCAATGCGGGCTTTGTCATCAAACCGGGGTTCTCTTTCGAAGACGGTCTCTTCTCCGGGTTCAACTCCGAAAAGCGATCCTATAATTATGAATCTTGGGATTATGAAACGGATTCGGAAGCAAAGCCGATAGTTGATCCTACCTTAAGCCATCCTCGTTGCGTATTCCAATTGATGAAGGAGTTCATGGCCCGATATACGCCCGAGATGGTTGAAACGGTCGCGGGAGTCCCTCAGAAACGGTTCAAAGAAATGGCCGAAATCTACGGTGCAACCGGCCAACCCGGTCGCGCCGGCACTCTGCTTTATGCCATGGGCGGCACTCAGCACACAACGGGAGTACAGATCATAAGGAGCTATTCTGTTCTTCAACTTCTTCTTGGCAATATGGGGATTGCGGGTGGAGGAATTAACGCTCTTCGTGGTGAGAATAATGTGCAGGGTTCCACTGATATGGGAGTTCTATTCGATCTTCTGCCCGGATATATTTCAAATCCCGGGGAGGCCAATCACCCTGCTCTCAAGGATTATCTGGAAAAGGAAACTCCAAAGAACGGTTTTTGGAGCAATAAGCCGAAGTTTTTCATCAGTATGTTAAAGGCTTTCTGGGGAGATGCAGCCCAGCCGGAAAACGACTTCGCCTATGACTACCTGCCCAAGACCGGGAAAGGCTGCCAGGGGGCGGGCTATTCCTGGATTCCTTTATTTGAAGCCATGAACATGGGGACAATTAAGGGCATGCTGGTCTGGGGGATGAATCCCGCCGTGAGTTCTTCCAGTCTTAACCATACCTATTCCGCCCTGGATAAACTGGAATGGATGGCCACTTTCGATCTGTGGGAAACCGATACCTCGGTCTTCTGGAATCGCCCGGGGGCAACTCCCAAGGATATTAAGACCGAGGTATTCCTCTTCCCGGCTGCCGATTCTTTCGAAAAGGAGGGAAGCGTCAGCAATAGCGGCCGCTGGATTCAGTGGCGTTATCAGGCTGTCAAGCCTCATGGTGATGCAAGGAGCGACCTGTGGTACCTGAATCGTCTGGCTCTGGAGCTGAAACGGCTCTACACTGAAGGTTCCGATGCCGTTTTCCCAGACCCCATAGTTCGTCTCCACTGGGATTACGGAGAAGATCCGAATCCTCATCTTGTGGCCCAAGAGATCAACGGCTATACGGTGAGTGATCGCAAACAGGTTCCTAATTTCCTTGCATTGAAGGATGACGGCTCAACGGCAGGTGGTTGCTGGATATATTCGGGATTTTACCCCGGTTCCGATAAGAAGGATAACAAGGCTGCAGCTCGCGATGCCGGCGATCCGAGCAAGTTGGGGCTCTATCCCGGGTGGGCCTTTGCCTGGCCGGTTAATCGCCGGATCATTTACAATCGTTGTTCCGCTGATGCACAAGGTCAGCCATGGAATCCTCAGAAGGGCCTTGTGAGCTGGGATGCCGGGTCCAAAACCTGGCTTAGAAATGACGTTCCCGATTTCAAATGGATCGACCCGGCCACCAAGGTCAATGTCCCTCCGGAGGAATCTGCCAAATCAGCTTTCATCATGCTGCCGGAAGGAAAGAGCAGGCTGTTCGTCCCTAAAGGGCTTTGCAAGGAAGGGCCCTTCCCGGAACACTACGAACCGATTGAATGTCATTTTGCCAATGCAATGTCCAGCCAGCAATCCAACCCGCTTGTAAAGATGTGGAAGTCGGATCTCGCAAAATTCGCGGAGTTGTGCGATCCAAGGTTTCCGTTCATCGCTACCACCTTTCGAGTGACAGAACATTGGCAGGCGGGGGCCATGACACGCAATCTCTTGTTGCAGACGGAAATGGTTCCTGAAATGTATGTCGAAATAAGTCCAAAACTGGCAGCGGGCAGAGGAATCGCTATGGGAGATTGGGTGAAGGTAACAAGTGCTCGTGGGGAAGTGCCGGCCCGCGCTCTTATCACACCCAGGGTGGGACCTTGCCTTTGCGGGCCTGACGGCTCAAGGTATGCCATCGAATTGATTGCTCTTCCCTGGCACTTTGGCTTTGCAGGTTACGTTACAGGAGGGCCTGATCGAAAGCGGAACTATGCCGCCAATCAATTGGCGCCTATGGTAGGAGATGCCAATACTATGATTCCCGAATACAAGGTGTTTCTTTGCGATGTTCGGAAGGCTTGATTCATTTTGAATTCTCCGGAGGGCAAGATTATGAGTCAGGGAATGTTGATCGATACCACTCGTTGCATTGGGTGTCGCTCCTGCCAGGTAGCTTGCAAGAGTTGGAATTGCTTGCCGAGTGTGCAGACTACGTTCGCCGAATTGGGGAGCAATCCCAGATATCTAAGCAGTAATACTTTTACTCGCATGATCTTTCGTGAAGTCGTGCGCCCTGAGGGTGAGATCGGATGGTATTTTGTCAAGCGGCAATGCATGCATTGCAATGATCCGGCGTGTGCGAGCGTCTGTCCGGTAGGTGCTTTGCGGAAAAATGAGAACGGTCCGGTAACCTATGACGATTCGAGGTGCATAGGATGCCGCTACTGTCTGATGGCATGCCCCTTTCAAATCCCCAAATTCCAATGGGAATCCACGGTGCCGCTTGTACGTAAGTGCACCTTTTGCGCCGATCGCCTGGCGATAGGACTTTCGCCTTCCTGCGCTGCCACGTGCCCGACTCAGGCGCTCCTCTTCGGTGAGAAATCGGATCTGCTCAAGGATGCCTGGCAGAGGATCAAGGCCCGGCCGGATAAGTACGTTCCACAGGTCTACGGAGAAAAGATAGCAGGCGGCACTTCCATGCTTTACCTCACTTCCGTTCCGTTCGATCAACTGGGGCTGGGATCGAGGGGGTTTCGAACCGATCTCGCAGATGTTCCGTATGGCTTACACGGCAGGGAGTGGATGAGCAAGGTCCCATTCATAGCTATGGTTGCGGGTGGTTTGGCTCTCGGATTAACCAAATTCAACGAACGGCGCAATAGAGTGCAGGCAGCTAAGGAGGAATAGCCATGGCCGAGGACAAAAAGATCAGTTTGGGGCGGATCATTCTATTCGCCATGGTCGCCTTGGGGGGAATTTCCGGATTGGCGAGACTTCTTCTGGGATTGGGCGCCACTACCAACCTGAGTGACGCATACCCTTGGGGATTGTGGATCAGTTTTGATGTACTCACTGGAGTGGCTCTGGCGAGCGGCGGTTTCATTATGACTGCCGTCATTTATATGTTTAATCTGAGGAAATATCGGCCGCTGCTGCGTCCTGCCAAGCTTTCCGCCCTTTTGGGGTACCTTATGTTCATGGCAGGGCTTTTCTTTGACCTGGGTATGCCATGGCGTATCTGGCATCCGTTGATAATGTGGAACCCGCAGTCGGTGCTCTTTGAGGTCTCCTGGTGCGTCATGCTCTACACCACAGTGCTGGGGTTGGATGTTTTGATTTTTGCCTTGGAGCGTTGGCGGGCGGAAAACTGGGTGAGGTTCTTCAGAAATATTTACGTAGTGCTTATTGTGGCTGGGATCGTGCTCTCTACTTTGCACCAGTCATCACTTGGGGCGCTCTATCTGCTGCTGCCCGAAAAGATGTCTGACCTTTGGTCTACGCAGGCCATCGGCGTGCTCTTTTTAGTAAGCGCAATTGCCGGGGGACTGGGAGTTATCGTGCTGGAGAGTCTCATCAGTTCCCGTGTTTACGGCAGAAAGCCCGAAATGGAAATTCTCTCCGATCTCGCTAAAGGTATGGCCGTTATAATGCTTGTCTTCTTTGTCATAAAAGTTGTGGATCTCTCTATACGAGGCGTGACGATTTGGAAGCTGAATTCGACCCATCTGCTTTTCCATGCAGAGTTACTCATTGCATTGGTCTTGCCTGTACTCTTGTTAATATTGCCAAAAGTGCGGAATACTAGTAGCGGGCTCCTTTGCAGTGCATTCCTGGCCACTTTTTGGGTAGCCCTTACTCGTTTCAACGTCAGCCTCACTTCCTATGCAGGATACCGCCAGGCAAGTTATTTCCCGTCATTTGTGGAAATTGCCGTAACGGTCTCTCTGTTTGCCCTGGGAATCCTGATATTTGATCTGGGAGTCCGGTACCTTCCAATATATGAACAAGATAACTCGGCTTTAGGGTAACTCCACCTATGGGTTGACGATAGGCGTTCGCGCGTAATCTTGGCAGCAGTCGCCGGGGAAAAGTTTAGTCGTGTACTCATTCTTGACAACCAACGGTGTGGAATTATTCTCTACCTTTTCTCTGTATTTTTTTGATCGGAAAGAAAGAGAGGATATGAGCAAATACATGCAGATCGACATCAGGCTGCTTCCAGCTTACGGGCAGGGCGGCTTGAAGGAGGCTTTCCCCAATCTTTTCAAACTGTTGAGTGATAACGGCTACGATCTGGTCATCGACAAAGAGCCTTCACTCTATGAAATGGTCGAGGAGATGATTCGAATCAAAAACGACCCGCATGTTCGCGTTGACTCCAAAAAACCACTAATCCGGAAACTGGACGAGTTGATAAAAGTGCGGGATCTCGCTCGTGAATCGCTTCTGGCCCGGCGGCTCAATGAGTTGGATACGTTTTTATACAGGCTGGAGGATCAGTTCGGAGATCTTTAATTCGGGGGTTTAGGCTGAAGGGCGATGGGCAAAAACAATGAATGATGAGTGCGGGAAATTAACTGCAGCAATTGGGTGAAGACCTGTCTTTATTCATCATTCATTATTCATCACGCATCACTCAGTCCTCATCACT
This sequence comes from Syntrophobacteraceae bacterium, assembly GCA_052143075.1. Lineage (GTDB taxonomy): Bacteria > Desulfobacterota > Syntrophobacteria > Syntrophobacterales > Syntrophobacteraceae > SbD1. The sequence goes on from JBKQTS010000262.1 coordinate 58,407, forward strand.
CAGTCCTTCGTCCTGAGTAACAGCGCGGGTGTCAAAGATTCCCATCTCGTTTTTCTTTTCGTCGATGTAGTCGGCCGCTGCCAGGGCGGCTGTGCAGCCCTCTGCCGCCGCAACCACTATCTGTTTGGCATATTTTGTTTTAAGGTCTCCGGCCACGTAGATCCCGGGGATATTGGTGGCGCATTCATCGTCGGTTACCGCATAGCCTGAGCTGTCAAGTTTTATTCCGGGGGGCACGATCTGGTTGTTGGGCAAAAGGCCGACAAAGATGAAAACCCCTTCCGTGTCGATGGTCCTTTCCTTCCCGCCCAGCAGTTCTTTCACGGCAATTGAATGAACCCCGTCTTCGTTGGCGCATATCTCCGTGACAGCCGAATTCAGAATCAGCTCGACAGTCGATTCGTGGATCCTTTTCTGAAGTATTTTGCTTGCTCTGAAAGTATCTCGGCGGTGGACCAGGTAAACTTTTGAGGCAAGTTTTGCAAGATAGAGCGCCTCTTCGAGTGCCGTATCCCCTCCACCTACAACTGTAACAACCCTGTCCTGGAAGAAGAAACCATCACATTTTGCGCAGTAGGAGACACCTCTGCCCAGAAACTCGATTTCGCCCGGAACCTCGAGCTTCCGGGGAGTTCCGCCTGTTGCAATAATTATGGCATGCGCTTGCAGGGTTTTCCCGCTGCTGAGGAGCACTGAGTGGACGTCGGGCCCCGGGTCGATGGAAACGGCCTCGTCCTGAATAACCTCCAGACCGTAAGATTGAGCATGGTTGAGAAACTTATCTGAGAGGTCAAGACCGCTGATGTCCTCGAACCCCGGATAGTTCTCAACACCTTTCGTAATGGCTACTTGGCCTCCGGGAGTTGCTCTTTCCACAAGGACGGTCTTGAGCACGGCCCTCATGGCGTAAAGTCCGGCGGTAAGCCCTGCAGGCCCACCACCAAGTATTATGAGATCGTAGATGCCGCCCTCCGAGTTCATCGAAGTAGCCCCCTCCTAAACATCTAAAGTTAATTATTAAAGCGAATTAAGGAATTGAGGAATTTAGAAATTTGGATTACTTTTTCTATCCCGCATCCCATATCTGCTCTCTTTCCCACTCACTATTCACTATTCACTATTCACTATCTTAGGTGCTTGATCGAGGTCAAGAGATGAGCGAAGAGCGTTTTTCTCCGCGAGACGGCGAACGATTTCGTTTCTTGCTTCAGGTGAAACATTTTCGATTATCTCCAATACTTCAGCCTGAAATTCCTTAACCGCCCGCATGTCGAAAAGCGCCTGGAAGATTTCGACCTGCAACCTCAATTGCCCGCGGATCTCGGCCATGACCTTCAAAGCGAGTTCGCGGGGGTCCCTGAATCTGTACTCGGAGGCTTCCCCTTCCTGCCCCCCGGCCTTAGCGTCGTCTTCGCCCCGATTCCAGCGCATGCAAAGGTCAAGCATCTCATTGGCATCCCGGTTGATCTTCTGCAGTTGATCGAGAGCGTTAATTTCGCGGTCCACAATCTTGCGGGCAGACCGGATCGTCACGTCTCTCGACACAGCGATATTCAGCGCCTTGAGCCTCGCGCACACCGTAGACTTGCTCACTCTCAGGTGTCTGGCCATCGCTCTTAAGGATAAACCTTTTCTAACAAGTTGTTTCAATTCAATGTCAGTGAATTTCAATGTTCCCATCCCTGAAACTCCTTTGTAGTGAAGAGTGAAGTGTGAAGAGTGAAAAACCAGATCCAAAAATCGTGAATCGTGGAAAACCAAATTCCTCTATCCGTCACTTCCTTGTTTTTTTGTGCTGGATTTTCGGCTGCCCCGATAGCGAGGGACACGAGGCACGCGATGGGCTAGGCTCGGGAATGTACAGCTTGCCACTCTACGGTACCCTGTTCAGACCGAGGCGCATAACGACAATGATAGTAATATCTTAAACAGGTAATCGGCCCCCCTCCACAACGCTATATATAGAGAAACAGGAAGCCTACTCTGGTCATGAGCAGTCGCAAACTTGAGAGTTTTGCTACATTCAGTTTGTACTATCCACTACCACTTTTCAAAAAAGTGGAGAAGCGGAGCCATCTACGGCTCTGTGATTTCTGATTATCATGCCGTCTGGAATGCCCCGAGTAAATCATGTCTACAAGGAATTTATGTCCACCCCCAACGCGCGCGACTTTCAGCGCTGTGGAACAATTTAGGGGGATCGGGAAGTACCGCAAACCAGCAAGCGTCCTGAATTGAGTACAAAAGGCGAATATGTGTAAAGGCATTCAGATACCACGAGTAACTTCTGAAGGGAAATGTATACGTAAGTGCAGGGAAGAACATGCATTTGTATGGAGCAGCTAGTTCTTCTGAATAGCTCCTGAATACAAAGTAGATAAAAACATTTGCCATTAAATCGCTACAGCCCGCTTAGTTAAACTTTTCCAGGGTGTGAGCAAAATTGGTTCACCAGTTTGATAAATAAGGCTCAGGCAGCCTGGTACGACTTTTGCTCTCTTGTCGTCGAGAACTTAGGGTATTTCAACGCGATCTTAGAAGGGGCCGGAATCGGCGCGTCAGTCAGCTAAGTTGTTGGTCGCATAGAAGATTTCAGCAAGTATTGTGATTGAGCGCATCTCTACTTTTGATTTACCAGAACCTCTCTTTCTGAAAGCATTCGCAATTGCCTGAAAGGAGTAGCTGGTATTCATGTAATTTACGCATATCGAAGAGCCACAACTTGATGGTGTCGAAGAGGAGACAGGGTGAGTATCTCGACCGACTTCCGCGGGTCTCCATTCTCAAGGCGGCTTGGTGCGGGATGGGATTCACTGGTGCCGGACTGTGGTCCAGAGCTGCGATGGAAGAGCATAGTGCTTGAGGTCAATCAATGGTTTCTTGATGAGACCAGCGACCTGATTTTTCTTTTGAAGCTTCCGGGCGGACAGATCGTTGACTCGAATCGCTCCGCCTCTACGACACTGGGCTATATCGCCTCAGAGCTGTACGGAAAGAGCATATTCGAGATCTTGCCTTCATCCTTTCATGACCCGCTGAGCTGGATTGCTGCAGGGTCAGTTTCCCCAGACCGAAGCGAAGTCATAGAAGCAACTTTCCATCGAAAAACCGGCCCAGATCAGCCTGTCACCATTAAAACCCGCGAGATTACTTCAGACCTTGCGGTGATGATGGCCCTTCCGATCCAAAAGCCGGAATGCACTGAAGAGGTTTTGATAAGGCCGGGCCTGGAATTGCGGAATACCACAGACAAGCTTCTTTCCGAAATGGCCGAAAAGGATAGATTAGCCAAGCAAATGACGGAACTCAAAAACGAGTTGCGCACCGTTGCCTCGAAATTGACGATTGTGCTGGCAGAAGAGAGAAAGAAGTTCGCCACCGAGATCCAGGACAGGATCGAGCACGTGCTCGCAACCTTGGATTCTGTTCTAGAAGGTCCTTTCCGCTAGGAATCAGAGGAGTGCTGAAAGGCATTGAAGCTGCTCACATCTTGCCAGTGTACGGTACCCTGTTCAGACCGGGGTGCATAACCACAATGATACTAATATGTTAATCAGGTAACCGGCCCCCTCCATAACGCCACAAGCCTAAAAAAATTACCGAAAACTTAACTTTTCAATATATCAAGGATAAATTGTTTATGAAGCTTTAAGGGCGCTATACTTTTGCTAATTTTCATCTTCATCAAAGAGCCGTGCCATGATGAAACTATGAATTCTGCCGTCTCTTGGGTGTGCAGCCCCTGAGAAATCTCATTTGCTTCTTTTGCCTCATCCAACAGGTGCTTATAAATTTGGGCCATGTCCTCTACAGATGCCGCCAGCTTACTGCTAAAAGCTTGGCTTAAGTCTCCCATTTCCTGGGAAAGATTACCAATCGGACAGCCGCAGGTGTAATTCAACCCCTGAAAAAGATCGATAAAATAATCAAATATCTTTTCAATCCGCTTCAGGGGCGGCAGAGCTTTATCCTTAGCAATAGGATCTACCGTTCCCAGATACATGCTATTAAAATAATCGATAGCTTGCAGGGCAAAGTCTTCTTTGCTTTTAAAGTAGAAATAAAAAGATCCTTTGGGCACGCCGGCAGCGTCGAGCACTTCCTGAATACCCGTGTGGTAATATCCCTTGAGGTGGATGATCCGGGCGCCGGCCTCGATAATTTTATGCTTTGTATCCTGCTTCATAAAAACTAAAAATTAACTTCTTCAGTATGTCCAAAGGAAATGGTGTTATCGGAAACCAGGACCTTTTTTAACTCAACCTTGACAACCGCGAAATCGGAAGGGTCGCCGGGAAGGTCTGAAAGAAAAGGAAATTTCTTCATTAACAATCCGAAGGCCTTTTGTATTTCGGCAGGGTCTTTTACCAGGGTTGCCGTTCCGGTTCCCTTAATATATTTCACCTTCGCCACGGCTTCCCATGTGGGGCAGTCATGATCGATGACAAAACCGATATTGCTGCTGACTGCCAACTGCCCGATTTTTCGGGAATCTTTTTGTGTTACAAAATAGAGAATATTTTCCTTGTCACCTCCCGCATAGTTAACGCCCCTTGCACAAGGCATCCCGTCTGAATCAACGGTGGCAATATGCACCAAGTTATGAGACCCGATAACTTCAACCATTGTTTCTTTTGCAGACATACTCAATTCTCCTCTCAATTAAAAGCCCCAAAAAAGATAGTGATCAGCCGATACAGGTTGTCATAATAGACCGGTCGTCTAGATTTGTCAATAAAAATTTTGCCTGGCTGCCAATAATTAATTAACGGCCTAAACCACTGACATCGTCAGTGGCGGGGGTGTGGGGCCTCCGCCACACACCTTCGGCGAAGAAGTGGAAGGCCCTCCACACATTCTCCTATATAGCGTTCTGATAAGGGTTATCCCGGCCCTTTCAATGTTTGGATCATATCCGCGCATTTTCCCTCTTTTGCGAAAACACAGGACAAACTGATATGGGCTGGGGGTAAAAGTCCTTTAGAAACGGCTGTCTCAGGGGTAGACAGGTGGGTTCAGGCGCTGCCGGTATCCGCTATGGTCAAAGGCCAGGTTTCTTTGATAGTTGCAATTCAAAAGTTAATTATTAAAGCGAAATTGAGGAATTAAGGAATTGAGGATTTGAGGAATTTGGATTACTTTTTCTATAAAGCCTCCCGGCTGAATTCGAGAGGCTGTCTCACGGGAGGAAAATACAATTAAAGCGTTCATCATTCATCATTCACGGGAAAGAATTCGGTGAGAGGTTTAGTAGGAAGAAGTCTTAGTACGGTCTCGAAGGATTCCTCTGAAGGGAGTTCGTGGCGCTCGATCAAACTGCTCAAACCTTACTTCAGAGGTCATCTTTTGAGGCTTGCAGGGGGGTTTTTGGCCCTTTTACTGGTTGACCTGCTTCAGCTTTTTGTTCCCAGGGTTGTCAAATATGCTGTGGATTCGCTTCAAAAGGGCGTTGCGACCCCGCGAGGTCTGGCGAAGTATGGGCTGGTTATCGTCCTGATCGCGATCTCGGTTGCAGGCTGTCGATATATTTGGCGTCAGCTTATCCTTGGATTTTCACGCATCGTCGAAGTAGATCTGAGAAACCGGATGTTCTCCCATCTGCTTACCCTCGATAAGGCTTTCTTCCAGAAAACCACAACGGGTGAGGTGATGGCCCTTGCAACCAACGATCTTTCTTCGGTGCAGCTTGCGACCGGGATGGGGGTAGTCGCTTTTGTGGACGCAGTTTTCATGGGGCTGGCGGCGTTTGGTTTCATGCTGTACATTAACCCGCGTCTGACCTTTATAGCCCTTGCGCCGATGCCTGTACTCGCTTTTTTGACAAGGGCGCTGTCATCCCGCTTGCACGGAAGGTTCAAAAAAGTCCAGGAACAGTTCTCGGTTATGACCGAATTTGTCCGCTCAACGCTCTCTTCAATTCGTCTGGTAAAAGCATACAACCAGGAGGAGCATCAAACCCGGCTCTTTGCCCGAATGGGTGAAACCTATGTGAGCAATAATGTCAAGCTGGCGTTTGTATACGGAACTCTTTTCCCGATATCCGGCTTTATCGGGAACTCGAGCATGCTGCTGGTGCTCGTTTTCGGGGGACGTCTGACGATATCCGGGACTATTACGGCGGGGGATTTAGTCGCATTTATAAGCTACCTTTTTATAATGACCTGGCCGATGATGGCGATGGGGTGGGTGGCGGACCTGTTTCAACGTGGAGTTACGTCGCTTTCCCGGATCGAGGCCGTTATGAACGTTAGACCTTCTCTTTTGGAACGAGAGGGTGCGGCTTCTGTGACGATTACCCGAGGCGAAATCCGGGTGAAAGATCTATCCTTCAGGTACACCGGGCAAAGGGAACTGAGTCTCAATGGAATAAACCTCCATGTCCCCGGGGGAATGTTCCTCGGGATTGTGGGCCGGACCGGGGCGGGGAAAACCACATTATGCAATCTGCTGGCGCGGCTTTTTGATGTTCCGGACGAACGCCTCTTTTTCGATGGTTTCGATGTAAATTCCATTTCGATTAATTCGGTGAGAAGCGCAATTGCATACGTGCCTCAGGATGTTGGTCTCTTTTCCGATACCATAGCTTTCAATATCGCTTTCGGTTCGCCGGAGGCTTCCATCCAGGAGATCGAAAAGGTTGCCAGGGCTGCCGCCATTCATGACGAGATAGCCGCCATGCCGCAAGGATATGAAGCGAGAATAGGGGAGAAAGGGATAAAACTTTCCGGCGGTCAGCGGCAGAGAATTGCGATAGCGAGGGCGCTCCTTTTGAACCGGCCGGTAATTATGATTGACGATGGTCTTTCAGCAGTGGACATGGAAACCGAGCACGCGATAATCCGCTCTATTGCTTCATACCTTGAAGGGCGCACCTGCATAGTCGTGTCCCACCGGATAGCGCCTCTGGCAGATGCCAATGAAATCGTGGTAATGGAAAAAGGGCGGGTTGTGGACCAGGGGCCGCACAAGGAATTAGTGGAGCGAAACGCTTTCTATTCGAGCATCTACAGGCATCAAACTTTGAGTGGGTATGCTGAAGACAGTGTCGCCGGCGGTGAACAATGAATCACGATCAGGAAATCCTGGAAGACGAACAAATACGTTACCTCGGCGACTTCAAACTGTGGGGGCGGCTGCTCAAATTCATAGTTCCCCAGTGGAAGTGGGTCCTTACCGCCGTTAGTCTCGCCTTTATCATTACCGGCGCTAGTCTTATGTGGCCGAGACTCGTCCAATTGGCCATCGACAAGTATATTCTGAACAATTCCCTGCCCGTCGACGAGCGGATGAACGGGGTGACCCGGATAGCTTTCCTTTTTCTGGGTGTTATCGTGGTCGGGTTTGTGGCGAATTTTTTCCAGGTTATCGCCCTCGAATGGGCCGGCCAAAAAATCATGCATTCTTTGCGCCAGAGTCTGTTCGACCACGTCGTCCGCCTGAACCTCTCGTTTTTCAGCGCCCACAGGGTCGGGAGGCTGGTTACCCGGCACACAAACGATATCCAGAACATGTATGAGATGTTCACATCGGTCATCATCACTCTCTTCAACGAAGGAATCAGGCTTATCGGCATCCTTGTGGTCCTGTTCTGGATGGATTGGAGACTTTCGACGCTCTTTGTTCTCACTTTCCCGCTGATGATCCTTATAACGCTGACTTTCGGCAAGCTGAGCCGGCAGGCTTTCCGCGGAATACGCGCTCACCTTGCTGGAATTAACGCCTTCTTGCAGGAAGCGGTCTCTGGCATATCGGTTGTTCAACTTTTTGTGCGCGAAAAAGACGTGCGGGAGCGTTTCTCACGCTTGAATGGAAAATATTTTGAAGCAGCGATGTACCAGGTTCGGGTATTCGGTATTTTTGTGCCTCTGATCGAAGTCATGAGTTCGGTTGCGCTTGCGCTGATAATATGGTACGGCGGGGGCCAGGTCCTGAGAAACTACATGACGATAGGAATCCTCACCGCCTTCATTTCCTACATGCGGCTCTTTTTTCAGCCCATTCGCGAGTTTTCTCAAAAATACACGATAGTGCAGTCCGCGATGACCTCGGCAGAGAGGATTTTTCAACTGCTGGAAGAAAAGGATTACATACCGCAGGTGGTCGATCCGGTAAGGGTCGAAGAAATCAGGGGACATATCGAATTTCGCGATGTCGTGTTCTCCTATGAGCCTGGCCGGCCGGTTCTGAGAAACATCTCCTTCGAAGTGAAGCCGGGCCATACTCTTGCCATTATCGGGGCAACCGGATCGGGAAAGACCACGATCATAAATCTGCTGGAAAGGTTTTACGACCCGCAGCAGGGGAGTGTAATGTTGGACGGCGTGGATGTCCGCAGCTTGGAGCCGCACTGGTTGCGGGAGCACATCGGGCTTGTGATGCAGGATATTTTCATAGTGCCCGGATCGATTAGAGAGAACATAGTGCTTGACCGTGAGCTGCCTGAATCCGAGATTGGCCGAATAGTGCATCTGTCGCAATTGGAAAACGTAGCGCAGAGCCTTCCACGAGGAGTCGACACAATAATAGGGGAGGGCGGCATGGATCTGTCAGCAGGCCAGAAACAACTGCTGGCTTTTGCTCGAGTTCTGGCTCGAGACCCTAAGGTCCTTATCCTGGATGAGGCGACTTCAAATGTGGATACAGAAACGGAAATGTTGATCGAGCAGGCAATCAGAGCGCTCATGGCAAACCGGACGAGCGTCATAATCGCACATCGGCTGTCAACGATCAGACGGGCAAATCATATCATCATCATGGACCATGGACGCATAGTTGAGCAGGGCTCCCACGAAAGCCTTATGGAAAAGGCCGGCCTTTACCATCACCTCCAGATGCTCCAGAACGGCGTATCCTTGGCGCAGGAACAGGCACGTTTCGGCTCATGAGATGCCACTTGCCGGAGCCGGAGGTCAGTAAGGCCGTCACCCCGGCGAAGCCCGCCCCGGAAGTAGGGGCGGAGTTCTTCTACGTCAAAAAAGTCCCCGCCCGCTCTTGAAGTTGGTAAAAGGCCGTCACCCCGGCGGCGGGGTCCAGTGGCTTTCGCTTTAAAATCAACCGGACAGCCCCGATTCTGAATAAAGCCGTTTGCAACTTCGGATGGGATGAAAACCCCGGCCGGATGAACCATGCCGGCTATAACTATTTCTCATCCGGAAACCCTGGATGAGAAACTAGCAGTTTTCGATTTGGAAAGGAGGCATTTTTCGTCCTGGCGCGTATAGTTTGGTGCCCCGCCATTTCCGGATTGCCCAGCGCCGCACCGAAAGGTGCAAGGAAAGAGCTTGCCCTGAGCCTGCCGAAGGGAGTGGTTGGGCGGAGGCATACATCGGTACCGCTGAGCTTGTCCTGAGCCTGCTGAATGGGGCGGGGTGGGTGGGCTGTCGAGATCGGCGATCGAGCCCGCCAAAGCCTCTGTGGCCACCAGCCTCTGGCCATGGACAGGTCAGGGATAGCGTCGAGATCCTGGCTGGCGGTCCCACCGCCCACCGCCCACCGCCGAAGGCCAATTTCGACGCTCCGCGAGGCGTGGCGGTCCCACCGTCCTATTTCCAACTAACAACATCGGCGTTTTCTCCCTCCCCACCTTCCTGCCCGTCCGCTCCCAGGGAAACGAGATCGTAATCACCGTGCTGTCCGGGGCAGTTGTAAACATAGGGCCTTCCCCACGGGTCATTGGGGACTTCTTTTCGAAGGTAGGGGCCGTCCCAGAGATCGAGGCCCGGATTTGCGCGAAGGGCTTGCAAACCTTCAGCGCTTGAGGGATACCTTCCCACGCTGAGCCTGAATGAATCCAGGGCCGTGCCGAACATTTCTATCTGGGTCTTTGCGGCCTTCTGCTTGGATGTGCCGATATGCTTGAAAAAGTCAGTTCCGACGAAGGCGGCAAGCAGGCTGAGAATAACCATTACCACCAGCAGTTCTATAAGGGTGAATCCTTTTCGTGTGCAGATGCGCTTTCCCTGAGTGTCGTTTGTGTTTGTGCGAAACATAAGGATGCCACTCCATTATGGGTTTAGATGAAACGCCCTTCGAGCGTTGAAACGGGCACTGCCGAAAACAGGTTTTGCAAAGATTAACCGTATCTTGAACCAGTGTCAATCATGCAAAAATCGAGCATGCAAAAATCGGGCGCAACTCTAAGATCGAATACAAATCGCAGACGGCTGGTTTTACGTTTCTTCAGCCTTCTGTCCTCTGTCCTCTATTCACCGTTCATTTCGACCACCGCAAGAGAGGCGACCGTCAAACCAGTCGACTCGCCCCGCAAAAAAAGAGTCCCGTCAGAGCCGACTGAAAGGGGCGCTCTATAGTGTCTTTTGAATTCCAGGATGAATCTTTCCTCGATCAACCTGGCGATAACCTTCTCGCCGTTTGGGAGGCAATATATCTGGCCGTCGATCAGGCTCATGAAAACTCCAGTTTAGCAGGCTTATGAAAAAGAGATCAATTTCCCACGAATAGAGAAAAATCCACAGAATCGTCACCCCGGCGAAGCCTGCCCCGGAAGTGTCTAGTCCGGGGGCGGGGGTCCAGTAAGTCCGTCACCCCGGCGAAGGCCGGGGTCCAGCGGTTTTTGCTCTAGAATCAATCACTTGGGAAAAACCGTGGGGGGGGGGTCGTTTTGAAAGGTTTTTCTGCTCACTACTCACTATTCACTGCTCACTCATCGCGGAGCGATGCGTCCGGGGGCCGGGGTCCAGCGGTTTTTGCTTTGCGATGACGAAATGATCAGCCACTTTTCAGATTTTTCCCACATTCACTCTCTTTTTTCATCAGGCTGTTTTGAGAAAATGATTACGGGCCGAATTTGCTGTCGCGCTCTAAAGGAGCAGGATACGATTATGTGCGCAAAATTCTGCAAATTGCGAAAGCTCACAAGAACGGGGGAAAGTTGCCCCCGCAGCGCCATATCTCGACCGCTGCGTTCATCATTCATCATTCATCATTTACCTCGGGAGCAGGATACAACTGTTTGGTTGCCGGGCAAAGCGAAATGATAATGCCGCCAGTCAGACAATCGACCCAATATTCAAATAGATAGTGATAATTTATGGTTTACATATCACACAACCATGATTATTTTCTTTCGGAAAATTGTCGTACCTGCGAGTGCGACTTTGGAGGAAGAGATGATGAACGATGTCGGAAGTATTATTGGTAACTCTGGGGCAGGGCCTTTTGATGTGAATGTTGAGACCCCCAACAGGCCGGTTGAGTCCTTTGCGGTGGAGCGGACTCAAACTGCGGCAAAGGCCGGGGAACCGCAGGAAGCAGCTCAAGAGCAACGCGATGAACAGCTTGATCTCCTGATGAAAAACGTAAAGGAATTCATTCGAAATATCGACGTTAAATCGCTGTAACCGACCCAATTCTCACCAGGTGGCCAACCGCTTTGGCTCCGCAGGCCTTCGGAAATCCCCTTTTGCATACCTTCTTTGTGAAAGGGGATTTTTGCGCCCATCCGGCAAACGCGTACCTGTGATTTGAATTTTTGCTCCGAAGGGGCTCAATAAGTCAGCTCAGGATCAGTCCCGCGCCTCAGGCGCATAGCCGTCAACTTAAGGGAACGTTCTTGAGTGGCCTCGGTTCCCGTGGTTTGTGCCGCTTCAGTATTAGCGTATTGCGATCCTCCACGTACC
>JBKQTS010000263.1:0-8866 GCA_052143075.1 Syntrophobacteraceae bacterium
TCGGCCGCGAACTGGGCACTCACAAAAGATCGTGCCCGGACTTGAAGCATCAAACTACTGGTTGCAACGTGTGGCCCGGACCTGAACGAAGCGAGGGTCCAGCGTTTAACGCGCTTCCTCGATGTTACCCGCGAACCCGAACGAAGCGAGGGTTCAGCCAAGTGAGATGGCAAGCCGCCTTCTTCGGCTTTCGCCCTCCTTCCCCGCCTGGCTTCTCGGCGGATTGTCGATAGCTCATTTTGACTCAACCGGGCTATGAAGGCAATAAACCTAAAATTTCCATAATGTTTCCAGGATGTATCCATGGCAAAGAAAAAGATTAATGATGACACACTCTTACAATTGATCCGGGATGGAAACAGCTCGGCTGGGGCAGCGCGTTTTTTTGTCGGCGGCAAGTTACGGAAATGTGCGGCAAGAGAAGACAAAACTCGACATCAACTTCAACCTTCTTGCCAATGTACGAGCTTCCGGATTTTTCAACATATAATCTGTATCCCTGGTGTTGGCTCAAGAGAGCAGAGGATTGCGCCTCTTTGCTCCTCCTTCCTCTGCGTCCCGGATCGTCGTCCGGGGGACCCCATTTGCTGGAGAAAATTAGCTCCCCCTGCGCTTCCGCGTCTCCGCGTGAGAATTTCGCGGCTTCGCGACTCAAAATCGACTGTAGCCCCTCAAACGAGTCATTGGATAGTGTGGGGTTGTCGATCGCGTGGAAAGCTGTCACCTCTTCGCCTCCGGATGTCGGCATCGATCCTGCTGGAAATCCGATGGAAGTAGAAGTAAAATGCCACGTTCTGTCGTCGGCGGCCTGTGGTCAGTGGCCGGAAATAGATTGCTCTGAAGACTGGGAACCGGAAACTGAAAAATGCCTGCTGACGAACACTCATGCATGATAGAACCAAGGAGGGGCAGACATGAAGAAAGCCTGCCCAGCAATGCAATCCTGGTTTTCAGTCCGGAAGACCTGGCTTACCTTTCGGCGTGCTTCTCACAGCCTCTCAGACACTCGCACGATCTTTACCTTTCCGGGGTTTTCACCGGCGCCTGTGAAGGGGCGCACGTCGCTATTGCCGGTCCGATGCTGGGCGCTCCCCAGGCGGTTCTGGTTCTCGAGAGGATGATCGCCCTTGGGGTAAGGAAATTTATCGCGGCGGGGTGGTGCGGCTCTCTGCGCAATGAAGTGCGAATCGGCGATATCGTCCTTCCTTCGGGGGCAATTTCCGAGGAAGGGACTTCCGGTCACTATCCCGGTGCCGTGTGTGCTCCCTCTTCAGCGTTGTTCGATGCACTGAAATCTGCTTTGACCTCAACGGGTCAGACAATCCGGGAGGGGACCGTCTGGACTACCGATGCGCCGTTTCGCGAGACTTTCGCCAAAATCAGGGCCTTCCAGTCGCAGGGGGTTTTGTCGGTCGATATGGAAACCTCCGCACTTTTTTCAGTATCGCGGTTTAGAGGGGTCGAGCTTGCCGTGGTTCTGGTCGTTTCGGACGACATTTCAGGCATGAAATGGGTGCATGGGTTTAGAGACCCCGCGTTCCATGCATCACGAAAAAATGTTATGAAATCAATTCTGATGACTATTTCCCGTATTTAGTATCCATCCGGAAACCCCGGATTAGAAACTAGCGGTTTTCGATTCGGAAAGGAGGCATTTTTCGTCCTGCCAAGGAAATCAAGGGGTTGCGCGGAGGCGTACTGGGGTACGCCGCACAAGAAACCCCGAAGATTGACACCGCCAGGGCGGAAAATGCCTCCTTTCCGGACGGAAACTATTTAGCAGGTGACGAAAGACGGACGAGCCGGATGATCGATAAAGAAGATATTTTCGCAAGAATTGAAGATCTTCGCAGAATTATCGACTACCACAATTATCGTTACTACGCCCTCGATGAGCCGGAAATCAGCGACGCCGAATACGACAAAATCTTCCGCGAACTCGTTGATCTCGAAAACAGCAACCCCGAACTCATAACACCCGATTCGCCGACACAGCGCGTCGGGTTTGCGCCGATCGAAAAATTCCTCCCGTTTCGCCATGACATGCCGCTGCTCAGTCTTGAAAACGCGATGAACACGGAAGAGGCGCTTGATTTTGACCGCAGGGTCTGCAAACTCCTTGGAACCACCCGGAAAGTTGACTACGTTGCAGAGCTTAAGATGGACGGACTCGCCGTCGAGCTTGTTTTTGAAAATGGGGTGCTTACCGGCGCCGGCACTCGAGGTGACGGATTTACGGGCGAAGATGTTTCACAGAATGTCAAAACGATTCGCGCCGTGCCGTTGCGGCTTTTTTCTCATCCGGGAGAAGGATCGCTTCCGGTCAAACTTGCCGTCCGTGGCGAGGTATTTATAGAAAAAAGCGATTTCGAAGCGCTCAACGAAGAACGAGGCAAACGCGACGAGCCTTTTTTCGCCAACCCGCGAAACGCTGCCGCCGGGTCTTTGCGCCAGCTTGACCCATCCATTACCGCCGGCCGGCCCCTTCGCGCCTTCTTCTACGGCATAGGAACGTTCCTTGCCGAAAAAGAGTTCGAGACACAGATCGAGATGCTTAACCAGCTTCAACGCTGGGGACTTCCTGTAAATCCCGGGTCGCGAGTCTGTCATGGCATCGGGGAGGCCATCGACTTCTATGGAAAAATGGCTGAAGAGCGTGAATCTCTCCCCTACGAGATTGACGGAGTCGTAATAAAAGTAAACAACCTGGCCTGGCAAAGACAACTGGGCGACAAATCCCGCAGCCCTCGCTGGGCGGTCGCCCTGAAATTCAGTCCGGACGAGGCTCAGACTCACGTGCAGGAAATCGGAGTAAACGTCGGCAGGACCGGAATTATTACTCCAGTGGCTTTTCTTAACCCCGTCCTTGTAGGCGGCGTTACAGTCAAGCGCGCAACACTCCACAATATCGATGAAATCGAAAGAAAGGACATCCGGAAAGGCGACGCAGTTATCGTTCACAGGGCCGGGGACGTGATCCCTGAGGTTATCGAGGTAATAAAATCGAAGAGAACGGGAAAGGAAGAACCTTTCCGGATGCCTGAGCGGTGCCCAGCCTGCGGGGAACTGGTAGTGCGGCTGCCCGATGAGGCCTTCCACAGGTGCGTGAATCGTAACTGCCCGGCTCAAATCAAAGGGTCGATCGTGCATTTCGCAAGCCGCGGCGCCATGGACATAAACGGCCTTGGCGAGCGGATAGTGTCGAGGTTCATCGACGAAGGAATTATCCGAAGCGTTTCCGACCTTTACAGGCTCAAGACGGAAGACCTCGAAAATCTTTCCGGCTTCGGGACCAAATCGGCCCGAAATTTGCTGATTGCAATCGAGGGGAGCAAAAGTACAACGCTTTCCAGGTTTCTCTACTCGCTCGGGATCAGCCATGTGGGAACCTTCATCGCCGACCTTCTTGCCAGGGCTTTCGGCTCTATCGAGAAGATCCGCTTGGCGCAGCCCGGGGAATTGCAGCAGATTCAGGGAATCGGCGTGGAAGTTGCCACTGCTGTAGTAACTTACTTTGCAAACCCGGAGAACAGCAGGCTGCTCGATGACTTGGCGGATTTCGGATTGGCAATTGAAAATCCACAGCCTGCCCACCCCGTTCAGAGCGGCTTTTGGTCAGGGAAGACAGTTGTCTTCACCGGGGCGCTATCCTCAATGACCCGGCAGGATGCGGGGGAGAAAGTGGCAGCAAAAGGCGCACGTGTTACGGACAGCGTCAGCAAGAAAACCGACGCCGTCGTCGCCGGCACGGACCCCGGCTCCAAACTGGCCAAGGCCCAGAAGCTCGGAGTAAGGATTATGAGCGAGGAGGAATTCATCGGGATGCTCGATGAGCACACGATTCCGGCGGAGGTCTAAATGAAAAAACATCGGGCGCACGTCTGGATCACGGGAAGGGTCCAGGGCGTTTTCTTCCGGGCTTATACCCGTGACGCCGCTCATCGGATCGGAGTCACGGGATGGGTTCGAAACCTACCCGATGGCAGAGTGGAGGCCGTTTTAGAAGGAGAGGCGGACAAGGTCGAAAAGATGATAGAGTGGTGCCGCGAGGGAAGTCCAATGAGCCGGGTCGACAGGGTCGAGGTCCTCGCGGAAGTCTATACCGGTGATTTTGACAGGCTAGAGATCGCTCGGCACTGAGAGGAGACCCGGTGAAAGAACTTTTTAACAGCATCTATGATTTTCTGGCAGCCCACGATTTTCCCACCTTGCTCGAGGCCGGCCGCAAGCTTGAATGGAGTCAGTTGGCGAGAAGCGCCTATACATGGCTTATAATCTTGCCTATTCTCATTTTCCTGCTCTGGACCAAAAAATATAAAATACTCATTGCCATTGCTTCGTTCTTTCTTTTTTTGCTGCTGCTTCAAAAGACCATCTCACACGCCGGGGAAACTTTGTCTTTGCAAGATTTACTGATTTTTCTGTCAGGGGCTGTAGCCCTTATTGGATTAAACCTTTATTTGTTTCTTGTCAGGGAATGAAGGCAAATCCCATCACCGGATACCGGATAAAGCAAACTCAAAAACTGGAGAATCGAGGCATCAATTCCCAATTCCCTTAAATCCCCAAGGTTTTTATTCACTTCGCCTTGACGGGGGCATCGATAACGTCGGCCCCGTTGACTCTTTCCTTGAGTTCCTTGCCTACTTTAAAAAAGGGCAATTTCTTGGACATGACTTCAATCAGCGCGCCGGTTTTTGGGTTCCTGCCCTTATATCCCTCATAGTCTTTCACCTTAAAGCTGCCGAACCCGCGGATTTCCAGGCGGTCCGAGCTGACGAGCGCCTGTTCCATACTCTGAAAACTTACGTTGACCGCTGTTTCTGCAGCTTTCAACGTGATCCCCTCTGCCTTGGCCAATGCCTCGATCAACTCACTCTTAGTCATGGTAGAGACTCCTTAAGAAGTAAATCAGCGTAGCTTTTCGATTACCTTCATATTTCCCATGTATGGACGCAAAACTTCAGGAATAACCACGGTGCCGTCCTCCCGCTGGCAGTTTTCAAGAATCGCCACGAGAGTTCGCCCAACTGCCAGCCCCGACCCGTTCAGCGTATGAACCAGGTCTGTGCGGTTTCGCCCGTTTCGGCGGAAACGGATATTGGCGCGCCTTGCCTGAAAATCCTCAAAGTTGCTGCAAGATGATATTTCCCGGTATGTATCCTGGCCGGGAAGCCACACTTCGATATCGTAAGTCTTGGATGAGGAAAATCCCATGTCCCCGGTGCAAAGCAGAACGACCCGATAGTGGATTCCCAGTTCCTGAAGAATTGTTTCCGCGTCTTTGAGAAGTTTTTCAAGCTCCGGGTATGAATCTTCGGGCCTAGTGAATTTGACGAGTTCAACCTTGTTGAACTGATGCTGCCTGATCAGACCGCGGGTGTCTTTTCCGTGAGAACCGGCTTCGGAGCGAAAGCATGGAGTATACGCCGTATAGCATCGGGGCAGAACGGACTCCTCGAGAATCTCGTCACTATGAATATTGGTAACCGGTACTTCAGCGGTTGGAACAAGCCAATAATCCCATCCGTCGAGCTTGAACAGGTCCTCCTTGAACTTGGGAAGCTGCCCGGTGCCCCTCATACTCGCGCTGTTCACCATGAATGGCGGAAGAACTTCGGTATAGCCGTGACGCTTTGTATGAATGTCGAGCATGAAGCAGATCAGAGCGCGCTCCAATGCAGAGGCGGCGCCCCAATAGAGGGTGAACCGCGCCCCGGTAATTTTTGCGCCACGCTCGAAATCAAGAATCCCAAGCCCCTCCCCTATTTCCCAGTGAGGCTTGGGCTTGAAATCGAAAGCCGGTTTTTCTCCCCAGGTACGGATTTCCTTGTTGTCTTTCTCATCGCTGCCAACGGGCACCGAACTGTCGGGTATGTTCGGTATGATCAGGAGAAGGTCCCTGAACTTACGCTCCACTTCGGCCAACTCCTCATCGAGTACTTTGATTTGCCCGCCTACCTCCTTCATTTCCTCTACGAGACTCGGAGCGTCTTTTTTCTCTTTCTTCAGTTTGGATATTTCCTCGGACGCAACATTTCGCCGGTGCTTTTTCTGCTCGACATCAACCAAAATGCGCCGCCTTGTTTCATCCAGCGCCAAAAGGGGATCGAGGTCCAGGTCAGACTGGCGGCTCTTCAGCATCTGTCGCACGAGTTCAATGTTTTCTCGGACGAATTTCACATCCAGCATGATCGAAACCTCTAAGAATTAATTTTTTACCTATTTTTTCAGGAGCTTGGATAAGGCCTTTTTTACACTTAAAGAGCGTCTTTGTCAATTCCTTTCGTTAGTTCAATAAGTTGGCTAAAAAACGAGAAAGGAGTCTGAAAAGCCCTTTGGATTAGTCAGATTTCGAACTGATGACATTGACACTGTAGTTGCTGAGGGTGCTCACCTCGGGAAGGTTATGGAAAACGAGCATGAAGGGCGCCTTCCCGGCCGGAGGAATCCGGACGTTTTTGAGGTTTTTGCCTTCCCGGTTCATCATTCTTTCCTGAATTTCAGAGAGGTTGAGGTTAGTTATTTCTTTGCGCGTGAAAGAATTGCCCACATAGCAGCGCTGGATTTGTGCGACCGTATCCTTACTGTTGAACAGTTTTCCTTCGATCATGACGAAACTCACGGGCGTGCTGGATTCGTTTAGCACTTCGCCCTCGATTACGAGCACCTGACCGGAGTGCACGTTCTCCAGGTAGTAGGCCTGCACGCTGTCAGTGATTGTTACAACAGGCTTTGGAGGCCCCGTGGCGGGGCTTTTGTTCATGAGAGGCGGAAACGAACCGCCTGACCAGAAAACCAAAGCAACTACACCAAGTATCAGGACTGCTGCAACTCCGGCAAGCAATATCTTCTTCTTTAAAGACCCTCCTTTCCTTTTCTCTTCCCCGCCGGGCTGGCCAATCTCCTGAGGGATGGTCCCTGGAATGAAATCGCTTTCCTCATCGGAGATTTCGATATGAATGAGGCCGTCTTCATCGGGCTGATCGACTACGAATATATGCTTGCATTTGGAACACCTCACCTTGTTTCGAGGTCTGTTGAGTTTTTCGGAATCGAGTCGGAACCTTGCTCCACAGGACTCACAGGTTATCACCATCGTGGGCATGTATCATTTTCCTTCCGCAGACGAATATTGTCCCGAGACGACCTTGTCGAACACAACTTCATAGATGGCGGGCAGGTTCCTGTAATT
The DNA here is from genome assembly GCA_052143075.1 of Syntrophobacteraceae bacterium. GTDB lineage: Bacteria > Desulfobacterota > Syntrophobacteria > Syntrophobacterales > Syntrophobacteraceae > SbD1. Next base: position 7,196 of record JBKQTS010000263.1, read on the forward strand.
CTCGGAAAAATCCAGTCCGTAGCCGACCAGAAAACCGCCGGCCACCGACATTCCGACATAATCGATGGGAACCTCGACCTGACGGCGCTCAAGTTTATCCAAAAGAGCGCATACCTTTACGGATTCAGGGCACAAGCTCGAGACGTGTTCAAGCAGCCACTTGAGAGTGATACCGGAGTCGACAATATCTTCGACGACCAGCACATGCCGTCCCTGTAACGGAAGCTCTATGTCCTTTGTGATCCTGACATTTCCACAAGTCTGCGTCTTATCCCCGTAGCTGGCCAACCTCACAAAGTCCAGTGTGACGGGAAGATCGAGACGCCTTGCCAGATCGGCCATAAAAATAAATGCCCCCTTTAGAATACCGATCAGGACAAGATTTTTGTCCTTATAGTCGCTGTTTATCCGCTTCGCCAGGTGCTCGACACACCTGCCGAGCTGCTCGGCTGAAATACGCTCTAAAAGTTGATAATCGGCCATACGGCAAGCCTCCCAACGACTTCGGAAAACACCGATCTTTTTGACAAGCCCGCATTCTACTGAAAACAATACTAAATTTCAATTCGATTCCCAGCGGCGGCATTATTTATATATAGTATCCTATCTCTAAATGAAAACATGCCGGCCGCTCTGTCCGCGAGGAAAGGCCGGAAGTGATCGGTCGTGTATTGAAGGAGTTCTTATCGAAGGATTAAACCCACAGGAGATTTTATGAAAATTCGAGATAAAGTTGTAGTGGTCACCGGTGGCGCCTCCGGCATCGGCCGCGGGTTATGCCGCCGGTTTGCCGTCGAGGGGGCAAAGGGCATCGTGGTGTCGGATTATAACGGAGAAGGGGCGGCAAAGGTGGCCGAGGAAATCGGTGGTCTTGCCGTGACTGCAGATGTCGGCAAAGAGGCTGACGTGAAAAAACTGGTGGAGATTGCCACCAGTCACTATGGTCCGATCGATTTGTTCTGTTCGAATGCGGGAATCTCTGTACTGGGTGGCGCTGAGGCACCGGATTCGGATTGGCAGCGTTGCTGGGATGTCCACGTCATGGCCCATGTATATGCCGCTCGAGCCGTTCTGCCGTCCATGATCGAGCGCGGCGGCGGGTACCTGCTGCAGACGGGTTCAGCCGGGGGGCTGCTCACCACCCTTGGTGCGGCGCCCTACGCCATCAGCAAGCACGCCTCCGTAGCCTTTGCGGAATGGCTTTCGATCACCCATGCCCGCCAGGGCATCAAAGTCAGTTGCCTCTGTCCTCTGGGAGTGAGGACCGGCATGCTCTCTGAAGAAACCGAAGGCGTAGGGAAGATTCTCATGCAAACTGCCCTTTCACCGGAGGAAGTCGCGGAATATGTCATCGAAGGATTGGGAAAGGAGGAGTTCCTGATTCTGCCCCATACGGAAGTCATTCACTATTTTCGTAGTAAGGCCAACAACTATGAGCGCTGGCTCCGTCACATGCGCCGGGAACAAGAACAGCATGTCCGCTGACCCGGGGTAATTAACACGGTAAACCTAGTTCGAAACATATCGCCCGAAGCGACTCGATCAGTCAGCTCAGGATCAGTCCCGCGCCTCAGGCGCATAGCCGTCAACTTAAGGGAACGTTCTTGAGTGGCCTCGGTTCCCGTGGTTTGTGCCGCTTCAGTATTAGCGTATTGCGATCCTCCACGTACC
>JBKQTS010000264.1:0-47392 GCA_052143075.1 Syntrophobacteraceae bacterium
CCCTTTTTCGCTTTCGATGAATTAGAGCTAGTGTTGGGTGAAGGCACATTAGGAAAACTGTTTTTCCGGAGAAGATCGGCTGCGGAATCCGACCTCTCTTATCATCAAAGACCAGGAGTCCTCACTGCGGATAACAGAACCAATAAAGAGGAAAATACATGACGGCGAGTGATATTCCCAAAGCCTTTCATATCATGGCCAAGCCGACGGGTTCGGCCTGCAATCTTCATTGCGGCTATTGTTTCTTCCTGGAGAAGGAAAGGCTCTATCCTGGAAGCGATTTCCGGATGTCGGCGCCGGTCCACGAGGCTTATATCCGCCAACTCCTGGAATTCCACCTGACTCCCAAGGTTACCGTCGCCTGGCAGGGGGGCGAGCCAACGCTTATGGGACTCGATTTTTTCAGGCATTCCGTGGAGTTCCAGAAAAAGCACCGGAAACCCGGCACCCAGATCGAAAACACCTTTCAGACCAACGGCATCCTGCTCAACGACGAGTGGTGCCGGTTCTTTCGCGAGAACAAATTCCTCATCGGACTCAGCATGGATGGTCCCCGGGAACTTCATGATTTCTACCGCAAAGACAGAGCAGGCAGGGAAACCTTCGACAGGGTCGTGCGGGCCGCCCGGCTGCTCCAGAAGCACAAGGTGGAGTGCAACATCCTGTGCACTGTCAATTCAAAAAACTCAGCCCACCCCCTGGAGGTCTACCGGTTCTTCCGGGATGAACTCAGGTTCCCTTACATCCAGTTTATTCCAATCGTGGAGCGCAAGGAAAATCCCCCCGGCCCCCCTTTAGAAAAGGGGGGAGAACTTGGTGAGACGGTCACGGACAGATCGGTTCAACCGGGACAATTCGGCCGATTTCTGATCGAGATATTCGATGAATGGGTGAAAAGGGACGTGGGGAAGACGTTTGTCCTTAATTTCGACGGAGCGCTGGCCGGCTGGCTCGGAATGTCCGGGACCGTCTGTATATTCGGCCCCACCTGCGGCCTCGGAATGGCGCTGGAGCACAACGGAGATCTTTATTCCTGCGACCACTTCGTTGAACCGAACCACTACCTGGGAAACATCCTGAAGACGCCAATGATCGAGCTCGTGGCATCAGAGCAACAGAGAAAGTTCGGGAGGGACAAGAAAGACATGCTGCCTCGATACTGCCGGGAATGCGCTGTCTTATCCATTTGCAATGGGGAATGTCCCAAGAACCGTTTTGCTGAAACTCATGATGGCGAGCCCGGGCTGAACTACCTCTGTGCAGGATATAAGGCTTTCTTCAAACATTCGGACAAACCCATGCGGATCATGGCTGGGCTTATCCGGACGAACCGGCCTGCTTCTGAGGTCATGGCCATTTTGGCAAGAGAGGAGGGAGATCTCAATACAAAGTTCGCAGGTGCAGGGAGAAACGATTTCTGTCCGTGCGGGAGTGGAGTGAAATTCAAGAAGTGTCACGGGAATCAGGCCGGGCATCGATAACTGGTGATTTGCGGGGTGATCGGAGGGCGCAATTTTATCGCGATCATCGATCCTGATGCAGTCAAAAACATTGCAAAAGGAGACTTAGTCATGGAAGACAAAAAGCCTAACATCCTCATCATCTGGGGAGACGACATCGGCACCTGGAATATCAGCTACAACAACCGGGGCATGATGGGCTACCGAACGCCGAACATCGACCGGATCGGCAACGAAGGCGTGGCGTTCACCGACTATTATGGGCAGCAGAGCTGCACGGCAGGCCGCGCAGCCTTCATCACGGGCCAGAATCCTCTGCGCACCGGTCTGACCAAGGTGGGCCTGCCCGGAGCGGACCAGGGACTGTGCCCGGAAGACCCGACCATCGCGGAAATGCTCAAACCCCTGGGTTACGCTACCGGCCAGTTCGGGAAAAACCATTTTGGGGACAAGGACGAGTTCCTGCCCACTAACCACGGTTTCGATGAATTCTTCGGCAACCTCTACCATCTCAACGCCGAGGAGGAACCAGAGCTGCCGGACTACCCGAAAGATCCGGCATTCAGGAAGAGGTTCGGTCCCCGGGGCGTCATCCACAGCTTCGCCGGCGGCCGCATCCAAGACACGGGGCCGCTCACGAAAAAGCGAATGGAAACCATCGACGAAGAAGTTACCGAAAAGACACTCGATTTCATAGACCGGGCCAACAAGGAAGGGAAGCCCTTCTTCGTCTGGTGGAACTCTACTCACATGCATTTCCGGACCCACGTCAAGAAGGAGTACGAGGGCAGAAGCGGACAGGGGTTCTACAACGACGCCATGGTTTATCATGACGATCAGGTTGGAGTCCTGCTTAAAAAACTCGACGACCTCGGCATTGCAGATAACACTATTGTCATGTACAGCACCGACAACGGCCCTCACTTCAACTCCTGGCCCGATGCCGGCATCACTCCCTTCCGCAGCGAGAAGAACACCAACTGGGAGGGGGCGTTCCGTGTGCCGGCCTTTGTCCGCTGGCCCGGAAAGATTCCCGCCGGCACGGTGCTTAACGGCATCGTCTCCCACCAGGACTGGCTGCCGACGCTTCTGGCTGCCGCCGGCGAACCGGACATCAAGGGAAAGCTCCTGAAGGGCCACAAGGCCGGGGCCAGGACCTTCAAGGTCTGCATCGACGGCATCGACATGCTTCCCTACCTTACCGGCGCAGTGAAGGAAAGCCCTCGCGACGCCTTCTTCTATGTAAACGACGACGGCCAGCTAGTCGCGCTGCGCTTTAACGACTGGAAGCTGGTATTCATGGAACAGCGGGCCAAAACCTGTGCATTGTGGTCTGAGCCTTTCGTGCCTCTTCGTCTCCCCAAGCTGTTCAATCTTCGCCGCGATCCCTTCGAGCGCGCGGACGAAAACTCCAACACCTACTGGGACTGGTTTTTCGACCACGCCTTCCTGTTGGTGCCGGCGCAGGCGTACGTAGCGCAGCAGATCCAGACGGTAAAGGATTTCCCACCCCGGCAGAAGCCGGCGTCGTTCAACCTGGACCGTGTGCTGGAGCAACTCAAGGATGCTTCCGGCGGCGGCATGCACTGAGCCGTTCAGGGATTGTTTCGCTCATAGGCCCTGTAAACCTTGCGGCATATCCTGCCCGGCATTTCATCCATAATGCTGCAAGCTAAGCCCCAAACAATCGAAAAAGGAGGATACTACTGTGGGACTTAAAGAATACAAACCCGGAACAGCTTTTCCCGGCGTGATCGGCCGCACATTTGACGTATCCTCGCCCGCCTGGCCCAAGCCGCTTCGCGCCAAAGAGGGGGCGCCCAACGTATTGTTCATTATTCTTGACGACACAGGCTATGGGCAATTGGGATGCTACGGGAGTCCCATCGAGACACCCAACATCGACGCCCTCGCAAAGAACGGCCTGCTCTACAACAACATGCACACCACCGCGCTGTGTTCGCCCACCCGCTCCTGCGTCCTGACCGGGCGCAACCATCACTCGAATGCGATGTCATGCATAACCGAAGGCTCGACGGGTTATCCCGGCGGCAACGGCTACATTCCTTTCGAAAACGGTTTCCTTTCAGAGATGCTCCTGGAGCATGGCTACAATACGTTCGCCATCGGCAAGTGGCACCTGACGCCCTCAGACCAGCTCTCGGCCGCTGGCCCCTATGACCGCTGGCCGCTGGGGCGTGGATTTGAGCGATTCTACGGCTTTCTGGGCGGCGAGACGCACCAGTACTACCCTGAACTGGTATACGACAACCACACGGTCGAAGCTGAAAAGACCCCGGAAGAGGGCTACCACCTGACCGAGGACCTTGTGGATAAGGCCGTCAGCTTCATCGCGGACTCCAAGCAGGTCGCCCCCGACAAGCCGTTCTTCATGTATTTCTGCCCCGGCGCGATGCACGCGCCCCATCACGTGCCCAAGGAATGGGCGGACAGGTATAAAGGAAAGTTCGACGCGGGCTGGGAAGCGCTCCGCGAGCAGATCTTCAAACGCCAGAAGGAAATGGGGATCGTACCCGCCGATGCCGAACTCTCCCGTCATGACCCTGACGTCCAGCGGTGGGATTCGTTGTCCGCTGAGGAGAAAAAGCTTTACGCCCGCATGATGGAGGTCTTCGCCGGTTTTCTCACCCATACCGATTACCACATCGGCCGGATGATCGAGTTCCTGAAAAAGCTCGGCGAGTTGGACAATACTATGATCATGGTGCTCTCGGACAACGGCGCGAGCTCCGAGGGCGGGCCACAGGGCATGGTCAACGAAGCGCTGTTCTTCAACAATGTGCCGGGTTCCCTGGAAGAGAATCTGGCTGCCATGGACAAGCTCGGCGGTCCGGAGATCTGTAACCACTACCCCTGGGGTTGGACGTGGGCAGGCGACACTCCGTTCCGCCGCTGGAAACGCGAGACATACCGCGGCGGCGTTAGTGACCCGTTCATTGTGCACTGGCCCAAAGGAATCGAAGCAAAGGGAGAGGTACGAACACAATACGCCCATGCCATCGACATGGCGCCGACGGTACTGGAGGCGGCCGGCATAGAAGCGCCCACCTCTATCAGGGGCGTAACGCAATCACCCATTGAAGGATTGAGCTTTGCTCATACCTTCGACAACGCTCAGGCGCCCACCAGGCACCTCACCCAGTACTTCGAGATGATGGGCCACCGGTCGATCTACCACGACGGTTGGCGGGCGGTGTGCCCGTGGCCGGGGACGTCGTTCGCGGAAGCCGGCAAATTCTTTGGTGCGCCGATAGACAAGGACAAGCTGACCGAACTCGATGCGACCGCCTGGGAGCTTTACCACGTTACTGAGGATTTCGCTGAGAATCACAACGTCGCCGGGCAGAACCGCGCGAAACTGATCGAGATGATCGCCATGTGGTACGTCGAGGCCGGCAAGTACAAGGTTATGCCCATCGATTCGCGCGGCACTCTGCGATTTGCCGACGAGCGCCCGAAGATCGCGGTCGACCGCACGTCGTACGTGTTCTACCCTCACACCCAGGGAGTGCCGACAAACGCCACCGCCAACGTACTCAACCGCCCTCACAGTATCACTGCGGACGTGGAGATACCAGGAGACGGCGCGGAAGGCGTGCTGCTGTCCCAAGGCGGCAGCGACGGCGGCTACTCATTGTATGTTCAGGACGGCAAGCTCCGCTATGCGTACAACTATGTCGGCCGGAACCTCTATTACGTCGAATCTGTCGATGCCGTTCCCGCGGGACGTCACAAGTTGCGCTTTGAGTTCGAGGTGACGGGGAAGCCCGACATCGCCAAGGGCAAAGGCGCACCCGGTAAGGGCCAGCTCTACTTCGACTCCAGGCTGGTCGGAGAAAGCAATATCGAGCTGACCAACCCGCTAGCTATCGGCTTGCTCAGCAGCATAGTCTGCGGCGTGGACCTTGGCGCTCCGGTGACTCCCGAATACAAACCGCCGTTTCCGTTCACCGGCACGATCCACAGTGTGACGGTGGATGTGAGCGGCGAGCTGATCAAAGACACCGAAGCAGAGGTGCGAATGATCCTGGCGCGGCAGTAGGTTCAGAGGTGAAAGCGGTGGAGGATTTAGTGACGCGTGTCGTTGAGAATCTGTTCAGCCGGGTGAGTGGACCCATGAAATTTCGACTGATCATCCAACCACTCATTGCTGCCGTATTCGCTGTGCGGGACGGGCTAAAAGATGCGCGTGAACAACGGCCTCCCTACTTCCGGGCCATTTTCACCCATCCAGATAAGCGGTCTGGTATGTTGAGAGACGGCTTGAAATCCGTGGGCAAAATCTTCGGCATCGCAGCTTTTATCGACCTGGTTGAGCAGTTAGTTTTCTTTCGGTGGTTCTATCCCGGAGAGGCACTCCTTGTTGCATTTATTCTTGCTTTCATCGCCGTATCTGTTGATCCGGGGCATCGTGAACAGGATAGCGCGCAGCAGCGCATCAGGCGACAAAAGAAGGTGAGGACTAGTCACGCAAACATGAGCCCGGGAAGCACGTCATGAAAGGATGGATGATTCGGATGGCAGAACGCACTGAGGAAACCATAAAAGAGCCTTCCAGTAACGAACTCTCCCTGGAGCGCACAATCCTCTCACACGAACGAACGCTGATGTCCTGGGTCAGAACAGCGACCTCGTTGATCACTTTCGGCTTCGCCATTTACAAATTCTTTCAGTTGGAGCTGCAAAATCGTCCTCCACTTCAAGGTTTGATTGGACCGCGCCAGTTCGCGCTATTGATGATCTCTATCGGATTGTTCTCGCTCATGGCGGCGACAATCGAGTACCGGCTGTATAGAAACAGTCTGCGAAGATGGTATCCTGCGCACCCTCCCTTATCGCTTGTGGGAGTGGCCGCTGCGTTGGTGGCACTGCTCGGGCTTGTGGCTCTCTTTGCGGTTCTCTTCAGGATGTAACCATCAGAAAGGAAACACTGGCCATGAGAAAAACAAGTGAAACGGAAACGACAATGAAACGAACAATACTGACGGCTTTTGTGTTGGGCGCCCAGTATGGCGAGGGCGCTCTGATAAAGAAGGGCAGGACGGTGGGATACTACAACTCCGTTTCGGCGTCATACGGGCTGCAGGCAGGCGCGCAAACCTTCGGATATGCACTCTTCCTGATGACGAACTCCGCAGTCCAATATCTCAACCGGAACTCCGGCTGGGAGATCGGAGTCGGCCCGAGCATCGTTGTGGCCGACGAGGGCGTCGCCCGCACGCTGACGAGCACGACGCTCAAGTCTGACGTATAGCCTTCATCTTCGACCAGAAGGGTCTAATGGCAGGCATCGGACTCCATGGATCGAAGATTACGAAGATCAGGAAGTGAGCGGCGGGATAGTCTGAGAAAAAAAGGGTCGAGCGCCTGAGGCCGGACTCGACCAATAAGACCCCCAAAATCGACACGAGGAGGTTTCGAATGAATTGGACTGCGCCTCATCCAAACTCTGTGAGTTTTCCACTCCGGGTTCGCGTTCGGTTCCTGGCCTGGATCTGTGGAATAGTCTTCCTCATCGTTACGTCCGGCTGCGCTCATTATCCCATCAACCAACCATTGAGGCAATCGGACCCTCAGGGTGGATATCGCGCCAAGAACTTCAAACATCTGGGAACTAATAACGACATGTTGGTCATGCTCACCTTCTCCGGCGGAGGGACACGGGCCGCTGCTTTTTCCTACGGCGTGCTTGAAGCTCTGAGGGACACGGAAATCTCCATCCACGGCCGCAAGAAGCGCATGCTCGATGAAGTGGACTTTATCTCAGGCGTTTCCGGCGGAAGTTTTACGGCAGCCTACTACGGGCTTTTCGGAGATCGCATATTTGAGGATTTCGAGTCCCGTTTCTTGAAGAAGAACATTCAGGGTGACCTCATCAGCGGCACCCTCTTCAACCCTGTCAATTGGGCGAAGCTCTCCTCCCCCTATTACAATCGAAGCGATCTGGCAGCGGACTACTATGACAAGTATGTATTCGATCACGGAACTTTTGGTGACATCCTGGCCCGTGGGGGACCGATGATCATCATAAACGCGACGGATATGGTGCTAGGAGCACGGTTTTCCTTTATCCAAGATCCCTTCGACGTGATCTGTTCGGACCTTTGCTCTTTCTCCGTGGCCCGTGCATGCGCCGCTTCCTCTGCGGTACCCGTTGTGCTGAGCCCCGTGACTTTACGGAACTACGCCGGCAAGTGTGGTTATCAGGTGCCCCCGGCGCTCGCGGAAGCCATGCAGCCACCAAGGGACGTTACGTCGCGCCGATTCGATCTTGCCAATAACATGCTTCCATTCCTGGATTCGCAAAACAAGCCATACATCCACCTCGTTGACGGGGGAGTTGCGGACAATCTTGGCCTCCGGGCCGTACTCGAACGCGTCACGCTGATGGGCGACCCCTGGACCACCTTGAAATACGCCAACTTGACAAACGTGCACAAAATTGTCTTCGTGGTGGTGAATGCAGAAACCGAAATCGACACCAAATGGGATCGCTTCGAGACGAATCCGCCCTTCGGCATAAAGCTTGCCTCATACTCCTCTATAGCCATTGCCCGTTACAACACGGACACAATGGCGCTTCTGAGCGAAAGCTTCAATCGCTGGGCCGATGAAATTCGCAGGGGACGCTGCGGATCGTCGAAAATCACCACTGAACCGGGCTCCTGCGGCGATATAGAGTTCTATTTGGTGGAAGTGAAGTTTGATGCTCTGGACGATGAGGCCGAACGCCATTACTTCAAACAGCTTCCCACCTCATTTGTGCTCAAACCTGAAGAGGTGGACAAGCTCGGGGATGCGGCACGACGCATCCTCGCAAAGTCCAAAGAGTTTCAACGGTTGGTCAACGATTTACAGGAGAATCCGCAGTAACTGGAGGCCATCTTGAACCACTTTAAGAAAGGAGGCGAGAGAAAGGCACGGCAAAAGGGAATAAGGCCTCAATCTGTTTATGGTGTGAGGAGAATCAATCCTTGTGCCTTTGGGAGTTAGAAAACCTAAAAAAGGAGAAGAAAATGAAGGCAAGAAAGGCAACAGTCATAATGGCGTTGCTCTTCATTGTCAGCGCCCTGGCGTTCATTGCAGGAACGTCGTTTGCCGAGGAGAGGAAGCCCAACATCATCCTGATCGTGTCCGATGATTTCGGCTACGGTGACTCGGGACCCTATGGAGGCGGTGTGGGACGAGGCATGCCCACCCCGAACCTCGACCGCCTGGCGGACGAAGGGATGACCTTCTTCTCGTTCTACGGCCAGCCGAGCTGCACACCGGGCCGGGCGGCGATGCAGACCGGACGCATCCCCAACCGCAGCGGCATGACCACCGTGGCCTTTCAGGGGCAGGGCGGCGGCCTGCCGGCCGCTGAGTGGACGCTGGCGTCGGTGCTCAAGACCGGCGGCTACCAGACGTTTTTTACCGGCAAATGGCACCTTGGCGAGGCCGATTACGCCCTGCCTAACGCTCAGGGCTACGACGAGATGAAGTATGCATGCCTTTATCATCTCAATGCGTACACCTATGGCGACCCGGCCTGGTTCCCCGAAATGCCCGAGGAGCTGCGCGAGATGTTCAACAAGGTGACCAAAGGGGCGCTCTCCGGCAAAGCAGGCGAGAAACCGATCGAAGAATTCAAGGTCAACGGCGAGTACGTCAACACTCCCGAGAAGGGGGTGGTCGGAATTCCGTTCCTGGACCAATATATCGAGAAGGCTTCGCTTGACTATCTCGAAAAGGCGGCCAAATCAGACAAGCCGTTCTTCATGAGCATCAACTTCATGAAGGTTCACCAGCCGAACATGCCGCACCCCGATTTCGTGCATAAATCCATGTCCAAGACCAAGTTCGCCGATTCCATCGTCGAAAACGATACCCGCATCGGCAGGGTCATGGACAAAGTGCGCCAGCTCGGTATCGACAAGAACACCTACGTCTTTTGGACCACGGACAACGGCGCCTGGCAGGACGTTTACCCCGATGCCGGCTACACCCCGTTCCGCGGCACCAAGGGTACCGTGCGCGAGGGCGGCAACCGCGTTCCCGCCTTTGCCTGGGGTCCTAAGATCAAGCCCGGGTCCAAAAATCACGACATCCTGGGAGGCCTGGACTACATGGCCACCTTTGCGGCTTTAGCGGGCGTGAAGCTGCCGGAAAAAGACCGCGAGGGACAGCCGATCATCTTCGACAGCTACGACATGTCGCCGGTCCTCTTCGGCACCGGTAAGTCGGCGCGCGAAAGCTGGTTCTACTTCACCGAAGACGAGCTGTCCCCTGGGGCATTTCGTTGGCACAACTTCAAATTCGTGTTCAATTTGCGCGGTGATGACGGAGCACAAACCGGCGGTCTAGCGGTAGACACGAACCTGGGCTGGAAGGGCCCAACAAAATATGTCGCCACGTGTCCCCAGATTTTCGACCTCTGGCAGGACCCTCAGGAGCGATACGACCTCTTCATGAACAACTTCACCGAGACCACGTGGACAGGCCCGGTCATGGCTGAGGAGATGAAGAAGATAATGGCCACCTACGTTAAGTACCCTCCGCGCAAGATGCAGGGCTTGGGGTATACGGGTCCAATCACGCTTTCAAATTACCAGAGGTTTCAGTGGCTTCGGGAACAGCTTGAGAAGGAAGGCTTCAACATCCCGATGCCGACGGGCAACTAACGCTTGGCTGGCCCCCTGCGCCTTCCGGCGCAGGGCGTCAGCCGATTTGCCCACGGCTCGAACAACCAGGCTCGGAACAGGAGCAAACCGGATCAACTCCCTTTGTGCCCTGCTATTCGGTTTGACAAACCGAACAATTACAGAAAGGACACTCCCATTAAAACCATGCGCACACGAAATCTCATCGCCGCTTTGTTCGCTCTCGGCGTGGCGCTCTCCACGAGCGTCGTACAGGCAGCCTGGTATGCCGGCTCCGTGAGCTGCCGGGAGTGCCACGAAAAGTTCTACCAGCTCTGGTCCACATCATTCCATGGACTGGCCATGCAGCCCTACAGCGCCGAATTCGCAAGAAAGGACCTGACGTCCAAAGCGAACGAAGTCAAGATAGGGAAGCTATCCTACCGGGCGGATCTCTCCATCTCGACTGGCTGGGTGCGCGAGCGCGGACCCGGCGGGGAGAAGAAATACCGGATCGAGCAAGCCCTTGGCGGCAAAAACGTCTACTATTTCCTGACGCCGTTTGAAAAGGGGCGCCTGCAAACCCTTCCCGTCGCCTACGATGTCCAAAAGAAAGAGTGGTTCGATACTGCTGCCAGCGGTATCCGCCACTTCCCGGGAGGGCAATCGGGGCAGCAGGTCGACTGGAAAGACCCGGCGTACACCTTCAACACCTCCTGCTACGGCTGCCACGTGAGCCAGCTCGCTACAAACTACGATCTCAAGACCGACAAGTACAAGACCACATGGGCCGAGCCTGGAATCAACTGCGAGGCTTGCCACGGTCCATCGGCGGAACACAACCGTGTCTTCCTGGAAACTCCCAAAGGGCAGAAGCCCGAAGACATCCGACTCATCAGTTGGAAGAAGAACTTCACCCCCGAGCAAAAAAACGCGGCATGCTCGATCTGCCACGCGAAGATGTCACCGGTTACCTCCACATTTGCGCCAGGGGACCGGTTTTTCGACCACTTCGATCTCGCGACACTGGAGGACGCTGACTTCTACCCCGACGGCCGTGACCTGGGGGAGAACTACACTTACGCTTCATGGATGTTGAGTCCATGTGCTAAGGCCGGCCAGCTCAACTGCGTCACATGCCACACCCCGAGCGGCCGCTACCGGTTTAAGACCGAGGAAAAGGCCAACGACGCCTGCATGCCATGTCACGAAAACAATGTGAAGAATGCAACGGCACACACCCATCACAAGGAAGGGAGTGCCGGGAACAAGTGCGTCTCCTGCCACATGCCCATGACTTCCTTTGCGCGGATGAACCGGACCGACCACTCGATGCTGCCGCCAACACCCTCGGCTACCATTGCATATAACTCCCCCAATGCCTGCAACCTGTGCCACACCGACAAGACCGCTGCCTGGGCAGACACATATGTACGCGAGTGGCGCACCCGCGACTACCAGGCCCAGGTGCTCAAACGGGCAGCCCTCATCGATGGGGCCCGCAAGCGGGACTGGAAGCAACTGCCTGCAATGCTCGACTACATTACCGGCAAGGATCGCGACGAGATCTTTGCAACGTCGCTCATCCGCATGGTCCCGTCTTCCGGGGACCCGCGAGTCGCTCCGGTGCTGCTCGAGGCCGTCAAGGATACTTCTCCCCTGGTGCGCTCAGCGGCTGCCGCAGTCCTGCAAAGCGTCCCAACGAAAGAAGCTGTTCAAGCCCTTGTGGAGGCGACGGGGGATGACTACCGCCTGGTTCGCGTCCGGGCCGCCGCATCTCTTGCGGGATACCAGAACCTCCTCCTGGATGATGCCCAAAAGAAAACCGTATCAGCAGCAAATGAGGAGTACCTGGCCTCGATCCTCTCCCGCCCGGACCAGTGGGCCTCCCATTACAATCTGGGTAACTATTATCTGGACCGCCGGGACTTCAAGCAGGCCGTGGTCTCGTATGACACGGCCCTGAAGCTGGAGCCGCGGGCTGTCCTGGCCATGGTCAACAAATCGATGGCCTATGCGCGCATGGGAGAGAACAAGAAAGCCGACGAATCTCTAAAGAAGGCCCTAAAGGTGTCCCCTGACAACGCTGCGGCAAACTTTAACATGGGCCTGCTAAAAGCTGAGGAGAATGATCCCGGGCAGGCTGAGAAGTATCTCAGGAAGGCCATCAAGATCGATCCCCAAATGGCGCGGGCCGCCTATAATCTCTGTATTATTACGTCAAAGGACCGCATCAGCGAGGCGGTCAACTGGTGCAGAAAGGCAACGGAACTCAAGCCTCAGGAGCCAAAATACGGATTCACTCTTGCCTTTTATTTAAACCAGAAAGGAGACAGGGAGGAAGCGATCAGGACACTGAAAGAAATTGTGAAAAAGTATCCGGAGTTTAAGGATGCCGAAAAGCTCCTTCAAGAAATCTCGAGCGGGAAGCAGTAAGCCCTGAAGGGGGAATGAGCAGACAGGGCTAGGAAGTGTGAACCACGAAGGCAAGTTTAATACTTGGAGGAAATGATGTCACAGATTTTCCCTAGTGAGCAATCTTATGAAAGGAGAGCACATGAAACAAAGAAAGCAGGCGATAGCAATTGTCTTCGCGGTAATGGTTGTCGTTATGGCATGCACCACAGGCCCGACATTTGCGGCGGACAAAAAACCCAACATTGTGGTCATCATGGGCGATGACATCGGCTGGTTTAACATCGGCGCCTACCATCAGGGCATAATGTCCGGGAGGACGCCCAATCTTGACAAGCTGGCCGCCGAAGGCATGCGGTTTACTGACTACTACGCCGAGGCCAGTTGCACGGCGGGGCGGGCCGCCTTCATTACCGGCGAGCTTCCCATGCGCACAGGCATGACGACGGTCGGCCAGGCCGGCGCCAAACTCGGGATACCCGCCGAGGCGTGCACGATTGCCACCGCACTCAAGGACATGGGGTATGCCACCGGCCAGTTCGGCAAGAACCACCTCGGCGATTTAAACGAGTTCCTGCCTACCGTCCATGGGTTCGACGAGTTCTTCGGCTACCTCTATCACCTCGACGCGATGGAAGACCCCGCGCACCCCGCCTACCCGCAGGAGTTGTTGGATAAGGTTGGCCCGCGCAACATGGTACACAGTTGGGCGTCGGAAAAGGATGACCCGACCGAAATGCCGCGCTGGGGCAAGATCGGCAAGCAGAAGATCGAGGACGCCGGCCAGCTCTATCCGAAACGTATGGAGACGGTGGACGACGAAATTCTCGCTTTTACCCTCAAGTTCATGGACAAGGCCAAAGCGGACAACAAGCCATTCTTCGTCTGGCTCAACCCGACTCGCATGCACATCGTCACCCACCTGTCGGAAAAGTATGAGAAAATGCGCAACTCGAAGAATGGCTGGACCATTCACGAGGCCGGCATGGCCCAGATCGACGACATCGTGGGCGACGTGATGAAGAAGCTCAAAGATATGGGAGTGGACGACAACACTATTGTCGTGTTCACCACCGACAACGGCACGGAGACGTTCACCTGGCCGGATGGCGGCAATACTCCGTTCAGAGGACAAAAGGGCACCGTCTTCGAGGGCGGGTTCCGCGTACCGTGCATCCTGCGCTGGCCCGGCCACGTGCCGGCCGGCAAGGTCGAAAACGAGCTCTTTGCCAGCCTCGACTGGTTCCCGACCTTCGTGGCCGCCGCCGGCAATCCGAACATCAAGGAGGAACTGATGAAGGGTAAGAAGATCGGCGACCGGACCTTCAAGAACTATCTCGATAGTTATAACCAGATGGACCTGATCACCGGCAAGGGGCCGTCCGCGCGCCACGAATTCTTCTACTTCGCGGAAAGCACACTCGGCGCGGTGCGGATTGACGAATTCAAGTATCGTTTTATTGACCAGCCCCAGGGTTGGATCGGCGCCAAACTCCATGTGGACGCTCCGGTGCTGACGAACCTTCGTCTCGATCCCTTCGAACGCTTCGACTATCCGATCGGAACTCTCACCGGGTCGCAGGAGTATTTCTCCTGGTTCCAATATGAGTTCTGGCGATTTGTGTTTGTTCAACAGCAAGTGGCCAAGCTGGCCATGACGGCCCTCGAGTATCCGCCCATGCAGAAGGGCGCGAGTTTCAACCTCGAAGCCGTGAAAGCGGAGATCGAGGAAGCCATGAAGAAACAAGGGCAGTAGCCGAAATGTCACCCTGGCGGACGCTCCGTCCGGGCGCCCGCTTATTTGGCCCTGAATCCGGCGATTCTGTTGCCGGTTCTACTGCAGGGTGCCAACGTTCGTCATTCCCACAAAAGCGGGAATGACGCTGCGGGCAATCTGTTTTACGTGTTGTTACGCGCAGTAGCATGAATTATAGGTGAATGATTTTCAGTCTCCTAAGAGAGGGGGAACAATCATGTTTCAAAATTTGCGAGGCGTTGTTTTATGCATGGTCATGGCTCTGGCACTGTGTGGGAGTGTTCTTACATCTACCGCTCTTTCGGAGGAATTTCAAAAAACGCCGGTGGTCCTGCAGGCTTCAAATGTGCTCCCGAGGGAATTGATTCAGGGCCCGAATTATGCCGTAAGAGCAACGGTCATCAGCGATGGTTTTATCAACACTTATGATCTTGATACCAATTACGGGCCCCTGAGGGTGGAGAGCACGGCATTGCTGTTGAAGCGGATTGGAGAGCTCAAGGCACTCGCTCAGATAGAGCAGTTAAAAAACACAGACGTTTATATGAATGCTTTTAAACAGGTGGCAAGAGGCCCTATCAACACTGCTGAAGGGTTGGTACAGGACCCGTCAGGAACGGTTTCGAACGTGGCGAGCGGGATCGGGCGGTTCTTAAGCAATGTCGGCAGTGCAGTCACTTCCGACAGCGCCTACAAGGGAAAGCTTATGAACTCGGCCCTCGGACAGGCATCGTACAAACGGCAATATGCCGCCGAGTTCGGGGTCGATCCTTACACGAGTTATGAACCATTGCAGAAAGCACTCAACGACCTGGCCTGGACAGCGGCAGCCGGAGGGTTGACGGTGAAGGCCGCTTTTATGGCAATTCCCGGCGGAGCAGGACTCGCCCTTGGGGCTACGGGAAGCGCCGACACCCTGAAGGGTCTCCTGCGTGACAAGACTCCCGCCGAACTGACAAGCATAAACCAGAGCAGTCTTGCCGGAATGGGGATTTCGGATGCATCGATCCAGGCTTTTATGCAAAACACCTATTTCGATCCTTACGAACAGACGCTGCTGGTAAGTGCACTGGCGGGCATGACGGGCGTCAGGGATCGCGGAATATACATCGATAAGGCTGCTGCGGCATCTGAAGAGTCAGTGGTTGTGTTCCTGCGCGTGCGCGCTCAACTCATGAGTCTTTACAACGATAAAACTCATTCCGTGAAGAGTTTTGTGGACGCAGATGGGATCCCGGTTCTCGTTGCGAACAATGGGAAGATCATGGCGATATTCCCTCTCGATTACATCGCGTGGACTCAAAATTTTGCTCGAAAGCTGCAGGCGGTTTCTGCGGCTATCAAGCAAATGTCCGGGATTTCAGGTAAAGAACTCTGGGTCACGGGGAAAGTTCACCCCATTGCGCGAAAAGCTCTGGAGGCCAAGGGATGGAAAGTTGAAGAGCGGGTCGGGGAAAAGCTTACGGGTAGCTAGAAAGGAGCACTGTAACCGGAGGAGGATTGAGTTCATGAAAAAAGCTGCGGTTACTATCGTTTTGACATTCATCCTGTGCGTTGTGCTGGTGCAATCCGGCAGAGTTTTTGCCGCAGAGGGTGGGGTTGGACATTACGCCCCGGGCGCTTTCGCGGATTTCGGCGACATGGCTCCGCCATCCGGAGTATTTGGGCTGATGAATTGGTACAACTACTATAACGGCAGTGCCGGGGTGAGCATACAATTGCCCGAGGGCGGACTTATCGCGTCGAACTTAAAGGCCACCAGTAACGTGGAGATGTTAGGCGCAGGCTACACGTTACCGTACGGTATTCTCGGGGGTAAGCTCTCGGTCGCCGCATTCGTCCCTTATCTCTGGGTGGATGTGACAGGCAGCATTACCGGCCCGGCGGGGAGAACAATCACCCGAAGCGACTCGGCTAGCGGTATCGGTGACATTGGACTGGTACCATTCTGGCTTAACTGGACCTGTGGCGATTTCAAATGGGGTGTGCAGCTTGATATCTATGCCCCAACCGGCGCATACGATACCGGTAAGCTCGCTAACGTGGGCCTCAATTACTGGACTTTTGAACCCCTGGCGTCGTTTAGTTGGATAAGCAAGAAGATCGGACTCGAAATCAGCTCTACCGCCGGTTTTGATTTCAACACGAACAACGACGCAACCGACTATCAAAGCGGTGATGTGTTCCACATCGACACAACCATTGCCGAACATCTGCCTTTGTTCGGGTACGGTATCATCGGGATAGGCGCCAACGCATTCTACTGGAAGCAGTTTACCGCCGACAGCGGCTCGGGGGCGAAGCTTGGTTCCTTCGAAACTCAAATGATCGGTATCGGGCCGGTGCTCTCCTACATCTCACCCCCGATTTGCGGTCACACCCTTGTGGCCGAGGTGAAGTGGCTGCCTCAAACCGATACTCACTATACACTTAGTGGGAACTACGTATGGTTCAAGGTGGGACTTGCTTTCTGAATATGCCCTTTCCAAGTTGACAGTACGTTGGTATGAAGCCCATTTGATTGGCACAAGATGGGCATTTCATCTGCATTTTTATGCGGTAGATCGATCACTTTACCAGAGGAGCCATAGCGAGTGAACAACGCAACGGACTACCCATTGCTTGTTTTCGTCCTCTCCTTTTTCGTGCTGTCGCTCTCGGCGCTGGTCGGGGCGTCCTTTCTCAAGAGACAGAGGAAGCTCGAAGAGGACATACGTGAAGACTTCGGCGTTATCCTGGCCGCTACGCTGACACTGCTCGGACTCATCATCGGGTTTAGTTATTCGATGGCCGTGAGCCGGTATGATCAGCGCAAAAACTACGAGGAGGCAGAAGCCAACGCGATCGGCACCGAATACGTGCGGGCCGACCTTTTGCCTGCCGCTGATGCGGCGAAGGTACGTGCGCTGCTAAGGAACTACCTGGATCAGCGTGTTTTGTTCTATACCACCACCGACGAGCAACAGATTCAGCAGATAAATGCCCACACCGCTCAATTGCAGGCCGAACTGTGGTCCGCTGTCCAGGCTCCGGCTGCAGCGCAGCCGACGTTCTTCACGGTCGCCCTGGCCGTTTGGGGCATGAACGATGTGTTGAACTCGCAGGGATACACGCAGGCTGCCTGGTGGAACCGAATCCCAATTGCGGCATGGGTTTTGATGGCGGCAATCGCCATCTGCTGCAACGTGTTGGTCGGTTATGGTGCGCGAAAGGCAAAAGGTATGATACTTCTGATTCTTCCGCTTGTTGTAGGTATCGCGTTCTTTCTCATCGCGGACATTGACAGCCCGCGCAGCGGCGTCATTCGCGTGAATCCACAAAATCTGGTAAGTCTTGCTGAATCCGTGCGTCCGCACTGATCGGGGAGCATCGAATAAGTGCCTTCACAGCAGAGAATTATCGCGGCCGCCCGTGCCTAGGAATGCAGTGCGACCTGGCCTGTTGGTAAGGTCGTCAAGGATTTAACGCAGAAAGTACATCGTGAGGTGACTTATGACCAGAGAGAAGTTACGGCTGGAGGAATCGCGCGCAGGAAAGGCGGAGTGGAAGAGATGGGGCCCCTGTCTGAGTAAGCGGCAGTGGGGGACGGTCCGCGAGGATTACAGCCAGGACGGCGACGCCTGGAACTACTTCACCCACGATCAGGCTCATTTCCGGGCATACCGCTGGGGAGAGGACGGCATGGCTGGCCTTTCTTCCGACGACAAACAGCCTCTCTTCTTAGCGCTTGCCTTGTGGAACGGTAAGGACCCATCCTGAAGGAGCAGCTCTTCGGCCTCACCAACAGAGAAGGGAACCACGGCGAGGACGTGACAGAGTACTATCGAGAGGAGCCACAGTTAATGAACAACACAACGGGTTACCCATTACTTGTTTTCGTGCTCTCCTTCTTCGGGCTGTCTCTCTCGGCGTTCATCGGGGCGTCCTTTCTCAAGAGACAGAGGAAGCTCGAAGAGGACATACGTGACGACTTCGGCGTTATCCAGGCCGCTACGCTGACACTGCTCGGACTTATCATCGGATTTACTTTTTCGATGGCCCTGAACCGGTATGATCAGCGCAAAAACTACGAGGCGGAAGAGGCCAACGCGATAGGCACCGAATACGTGCGGGCGGACCTGCTGCCTGCCGCAGATGCTGCGAAGATACGTGAGTTGCTACGGAACTATCTGGATCAGCGTGTTTTGTTCTATACTGCCACCGACGAGCAACAGATCCCGCAGATCAATGACCGCACCGCTCAACTGGAGAGCGAGCTTTGGTCCGTGGTCCTGGCTCCGGCTTCAGCGCAGCCAACTCCCACGGCCGCCCTGGTCGTTGCGGGCATGAACGATGTATTTAACTCGCAGGGATACACACAGGCTGCCTGGTGGAACCGAATCCCAACTGCGGCATGGGTTTTGATGGCAGTGATCGCCGTATTCTGCAACGTGTTGATCGGCTATGGCTCGCGAAACGTCAAAGCGGAACGCCTCATGCTTCTGATTCTACCATTTGTAGTTACTATGGCGTTCTTTCTCATCGCGGACATTGACAGCCCACGCAACGGAGTCATTCGCGTACATCCGCATAATCTGATAAGTCTTGTTGAATCCCTGCGTGCCCATTAATCGGGATCGAATACCGGTTTTCTCCTGTTTCCAGAAATCTCTGCCGCCTGAAAACCCGGTATTGAATCCGTAGCCAGGGATATGATCTCCCGCCTTCGGTAACAGTCAATTGTATGATCATTCACCATGCCGGTGGCCTGCATGTGAGCATAAACTATCGTGGGTCCCACGAAAGAGAAGCCTCTCTTTCGCAAATCTTTGCTGATCGTTTCGGATTCCGGACTCATCGAGGGGTAATCCTCCAGTTTCCGGAGCACATTCACAATGGGTTTGTTATTAATAAAGCTCCAAATGTAGGCATCAAAGCTTCCGAATTGTTCTTGAACTTCCAGGAACCTACCGGCGTTATTTACCGCAGCAAGAACTTTTAAGCGGTTGCGAATAATTCCCGGATGTGCAAGGAGTTCCTGGATTTTGGCTTCGTCATAGCCGGCGACCTTTTCGGGATCGAACCGGTCGAAGGCAATGCGGAAGCTATCCCTTCTTTTCAGGATCGTATACCAGCTCAGCCCTGCCTGAAAGGCCTCCAGAATGAGGAACTCAAATAAGCGCCGGTCATCATGAACTGGAACGCCCCATTCTTTATCATGGTACTCCAGGTATTCGGGCTTGCCTGGATCCACCCATGGACATCTTTTGATAGAATCCTTCATCAGCATTGAATTTTAGATATGAACCCCCAGTTCATCAAGGTTTTCCGATAAATCCTCAGGGTCCGAATACACGCGGTAGGCGCCTGCGCGAAAGAGTTCCTCTTTTGGGTAACCGCCCGTGAGCAATCCGACCCCAAGTGATCCTGCGCGGCGCGATGCGAGTATGTCCCATGTGCTGTCCCCGATGATGATGCAGTTGCCGGGGGGGACCTTTAGCCGTTTCATCGCTGCAAGAAACAGGTCGGGGTCCGGCTTGCCGGAAGAAACCTGTTCTATTGTAATAACGGGGACCTCGGGTCCGACTCCGAGCATCTCGAGGGACCTGCCGGCCCTTTCGAGCGAACTGCTGGTCGCTATTGCATAGCTAACGGAATTTTGCGCCAGCAGCGAAAGGAGTTCCCTGGAGCCGGGCAGCAATCGCAGTTCCTTTGTACGCTCGAGATAAAATCTCGTATGGAGCGTTCTCACTTTTTCGGTCTGGCCGGCATTGAAGGGCTGTCCGGCTTCCCGGCTCAATTCCTTCGAAATAAGGCCGTCGCTCATGCCGATTCGGCGGTGGATGCGCCAGTTGGAGATATGGACACCAAGTGCTTCGAATGCCTCTCGCCAGGCCAAAACATGTTGGTATACGCTGTCAACAAGGGTGCCGTCCAAGTCGAAGAGCAACACCGGGCGATTTGCGGTAATGGAGAGGTCCTGGTCCTTATCTGTGTTCATACTTTTAATATAAGGCGGAAAAACTGAAATTGGGTTGCGCGGACCCGGGCGCCCAACCCGGCTGAGTTCCTATTACTGCCGCACTACGATGATTATCATATAAAAAAGATAGCCGTTCCCCCGCTGCCGGGCCTTTTGGCCTTCCGGTTTTCGCAGGCGAAACAAAACTCTGCAACTGATCGATGCTTTCCAAAGTGAGGGAGTGCAGAGAGCTGATCGATCAAAGCCGGACAAATGTGTTGCTCGAAGTGGACGGCGGAATACACACCGACACGATCGGCGATCTGGTCGATGCCGGGGCTGATATTTTTGTTTCGGGTTCTTCAATATTCCGAAACTCTGATTACATTGAAAACATAAAAGCGTTGAAGACCGCTTGGCGACCTCGAAAAGATCGATAAAGCACCTCGAAGCAAGCCATCGGTCTTGGGCTCATGTGGTTTTCCCTAGTTTTCTCAGGCCGCGAGGATATAAAAAGATGGAGGGTCGCAACAAATTAGAAAGATTGGAGAAAATAAGCAAACTGATCCGCTATTACTCTCTTGCCATGTCCACCGAAGCGGGTTCGGGGCATCCTACCTCTTCGCTTTCCGCAACCGAGATCATGGCGGGGCTTTTCTTCGGCGGTGCATTCAGATACCGCCTGGACCATCCTGATAATCCCAATAACGACCGGATCATTTTCAGCAAAGGCCACGCCTCTCCGCTGTTCTACTCCCTGTGGGCGGTGGCCGGGGCAGTGAGTGAAAAAGAACTCATGACCTTCCGCAAATTTGGAAGTCCCATCGAGGGCCATCCGACGGTTGCATTCCGTTATACCGAAGCTGCAACCGGATCTTTGGGGCAGGGGCTTTCCATCGGTGTTGGAATGGCCCTCAATGCCAAGTATCTCGATAAGCTTCCATACCGGACTTACGTGCTGCTGGGGGACAGCGAGATGGCGGAGGGCTCTCAATGGGAATCCATCGAGATCGCGGCCTATTACAAGCTCAACAATCTGGTGGGCGTACTCGACGTGAACCGGTTGGGTCAGCGCGGCGAGACCATGTACGGTTGGGACGTTGCAGCTTATGCCCGGAAGATAGGGGCTTTCGGCTGGGAAACCATCGTTATAGACGGGCATTCCTATCCCGAGGTCCTCGAAGCCTACGAAAAAGCCTGCCGTTCCGAAAAACCGGTGATGGTTATCGCCAAAACGATCAAGGGCAAAGGTGTTTCCTTTCTCGAGGACAAAAACGGATGGCACGGGGTCACTCTGAAAAAGGACGAATTCGATAGGGCCGTCAAGGAACTTGGCGAAATCGACTTTTCGGTGCGAGGAGAAATTGCCCGGCCCGAGGATCTGAAACCGGAGTTCGTAGAACCTCAGCCGGCCGGCAAGATAACCTATCCGATGGACAAGCCCGTAGCTACCCGGGAAGCGTACGGGAGTGCCTTGGCGCGCATATATTCTCAGTTCCCTACAATCTTGAGCCTGGATGCCGAGGTAAGCAACTCAACCGGGGCTGAAATATTCAAGAAATCCCATCCGGACCGTTTTTTTGAAATGTTCATCGCCGAGCAGAACATGGTTGGAGCTGCTGTGGGCTTTGCCCGGCGTGGGAAAATTCCTTTCGTTTCAACTTTTGCGGCGTTTCTGAGCCGCGCGTTCGACCAGATCCGCATGAGCCAGTACTCCGATGCAAACATCAAGTTCGTCGGTTCTCATGCCGGGGTATCGATCGGGCAGGACGGGCCCTCTCAGATGGGCCTCGAAGATATCGCCATGTTCCGGGGCATTATGAACAGCGTCGTGCTCTATCCGTGCGATGCGATTTCAGCCGGCCGGCTGGTCGAAGAGGCCGCAAAACACAAGGGGACCGTCTATATTCGTACCACGCGGATGGCTACTCCGATCGTCTACGGCGTGGACGAATCTTTCGCCATCGGCGGGAGCAAAGTTCTGCGTAAAAGCGACAGCGATGTTGCCACGGTGGCTGCCGCAGGGGTAACTCTTCACGAGGCGCTGAAAGCCTATGAAGAATTGAAGAAGCAGGGAATCCATATCCGGGTGATCGACCTCTATAGTGTAAAGCCGCTGGACGAGGCGACGCTGCGCGATGCGGCAAACAGCACCAATTTTATCATCACCGTGGAAGACCATTATCCAGCGGGAGGAATCGGTGAAGCGGTGAGGAGCGCGCTCACGCCGTCGAATGTGCCCGTATATTCTCTGGCTGTGCATAAAGGGCCTCAAAGCGGCCAGCCGCAGGAGTTGCTAGACTACGAGGAGATTTCTCAAAAGGCCATCATCTCGAAAATAAAAGAGGTGATGTTCGGGCAAAAGCGCCAGGCCTCATCCGGGTAGGCGGCGGGGCCGCAGCCGGATCTCGACAAACTGCCCCACTCACTTGGGGGCGCCTGCCTGGAGCTTTAATGAATCCCGGATGGAAACTTCGGCGCGGATTGTTACAGGCTGAGAAAGGCAAAAGTAAATGCGTGTGGGTATTGCTGCCGATCATGGCGGTTTTGATCTCAAAAATAAACTCGTGTCCGACCTGAAAGGCATGGGCCACGAGGTAGTGGATTTCGGCGCGCACGAACTGGTTCCGGGGGACGACTACCCGGATTTTGTCGTTCCGCTTGCGCTTGCAGTATCGAAGGGCGAGGTCGAAAGAGGTGTCGCCGTATGCGGAAGCGGCGTCGGCGCCTGCATTGCGGTAAACAAGGTGCCGGGGGGCCGTGGGGGGCTGATCACAGACATGTTTTCGGCCCACCAGGGCGTTGAGGACGATGACATGAACCTCATGTGCCTGGGCGGCAGGGTGGTCGGCTACGAACTGGCGCAAGATCTGGTTCACGAATTCCTGAGAGCACGCTTTAAGGGCGACGAGCGTTTCCGGCGGCGCCTTCAGAAGGTGAAAATTCTGGAAGTACGGGAGGCATAACAGTGAAGGAAAATCCCTTAAGGAAAATAGAGTCCTACGGCCAGAGCATCTGGCTTGACTATATTCACCGCCACTTGATCGAGTCGGGCGGTTTGCAGCGGTTGATCGACGAGGACGGGCTGCGCGGGGTTACATCCAATCCCAGCATCTTCGACAATGCGATCGAGGGGAGCGATGTCTACGATGGCACGATCAAGACTCTTGCGCATCAAGGAAAGAGGGTCGAAGAAATTTACCTGGCGCTTACTACGGAAGACGTCGGAGCGGCCGCCGATATTTTCAAGCCAACCTATGACAGGCTGCAGGGCAGGGACGGGTTCGTGAGTATCGAAGTGAATCCTCACCTTGCCCATGACGCGCAGGGCACTGTTGAGGAGGCCCGACGGCTGTGGAAAATACTCAGCCGCCCCAATGTTTTCATAAAGGTCCCTGCAACCCTGGAAGGACTGCAGAGTATTCGGCAGCTTATCAGTGAGGGCATCAACATCAATGTCACTCTGCTTTTTGGGTTGCAGCGCCACCGGATGGTTGCCGAGGCGTACGTCTCCGGGCTCGAGGATCGGGCCGCCAAAGGCCTGCCTGTCGAAAATATAGCTTCTGTAGCCAGCTTTTTTTTGAGCCGCATCGATGTTCTTGTGGATTCCATGCTCGAAAAGTCCAGTGTTGACGATGCCAAGCGCCTGCGCGGTCAGATCGCGATAGCGAGCGCCAAGATCGCCTACCAGATGTACAAACGGATTTTTGACAGCGAGCGGTTCCGAAAGCTGGCGGATCTTGGCGCTAAAACCCAACGTGTTCTTTGGGCCAGCACCAGCACTAAAAACCCTGAATACTCCGACGTAAAATACGTCGAGGCCCTGATCGGACGCGACACCGTCAACACCTTGCCCCTGGAGACCCTTGAGGCCTACCGCGATCATGGTAATCCGGCTTCCCGCCTTGAAGAAAAGCTGGAAGAGGCCCACAAGAACCTCGATCGCCTCGCCGGGCTGGGAATAGACATCGACAAGGTAACTCAGCAGCTTGAAGACGAAGGAATAGAAAAGTTCAATAAGCCTTTCGACAGCCTGATGTCGAATCTCGAAAAGAAGCGCGGCAGCTTTTGTCTCGCTGAGGCGAGTTGATGATTCGGTCAAAGGTGAAACCATGAGTTCGGTACGGATTATCGAAAACCGGACGTGGAGATGTATCTTCTGGCGTTGGACTGTGCTCAGGCAAAACCCGAAGAGGTCGCCTATATAGATGACCGGGCCCTGTTCTCAGAGGTTTGCGAGCAGTCTTGGCAGACACGGTATTTACCACACCGGATTTCGGGCAACCCGCGCCGCGCGCGAAGCGCTCGGGCTCCCGGACCAAAGGATGGTGGCCTAGAATGTGTTTCCACGATGGGAGTTGGCATGACAGATAAAGAATGCGACATGGGAATAATGGGCGCCGGCGTGATGGGCGGCAACCTTGCCCTGAATTTCGCCGACCACGGGTTTTCGGTTGCCGTCTACGATGTGGACCCGGCCAAAGCTCGAGAGCTGTCTCAAAGGAAAGAGGCCGGAGGCAAGGTCAGGGCGGCAGGAACAATGCAGGAGCTTGCGGGCATGCTGCACCGGCCTCGGGCCGTTCTGCTGATGGTTCCAGCAGGAAAGCCTGTGGACGACGCAATAGATGCGATCATTCCAAATTTTGATAAATCGGACTTGATCATTGATGGCGGTAATTCCCATTTTACGGACACTAATAGCAGGGCAAAGCTGATTGCTGAAAAGGGTATGCTTTTCATGGGAACTGGTATTTCCGGAGGCGAAGAGGGGGCGCGGCACGGCCCAAGCCTCATGCCCGGCGGTCACTTGGAAGCATACGAACGGGTCAGAAAAATCCTGGAGGCTTCCGCTGCCCACGTAAATGGCGATCCCTGCGTCGCTTACCTCGGCGCCGGTTCGGCCGGCCACTACGTGAAGATGGTCCACAACGGGATCGAGTACGGTCTGATGCAGCTCATTTCGGAAACCTATGACATCATGAAGCTGGGACTGAGGACGAGCACCGACGGACTTGCCGAAATCTACTCGAGATGGAATGGCGGAGAACTCAATTCCTACCTCATCGAGATTACCTCAGATATTTTTCGCTACAGGGACGAAAAGAACCCGAACCTGGCGCTGGTCGACCTGATCCTGGATGAGGCAAAACAAAAAGGCACCGGTAAATGGACCTCGTGGGAGGCAATGGAACTTCAGGTGCCAACGCCCAATATCGATGCGGCCGTAATGATGCGAAATCTTTCAGGCCGCCTTGATGAGCGAAAAAAGGCTGCTGAAGTGCTGCACGGCCCCGAACATCGGTTTCAGGGCGACCGGGCGGGGCTGATCGAACACCTTCGAAATGCATGCTATGCCGGAATGGTCATGACCTATGCACAAGGGTTCGCCCTGCTCAAAGAGGCTTCAAAAAGCTATGAGTACGGATTGAACCTGGAGACGGTGGCAAGGATCTGGCGTGGAGGATGCATTATCCGTGCTGCCTTCCTCGATCCCATCCGTGCCGCGTTCAGCAGGTGGCCCGATCTCGAGAACCTTTTGATGGATGAGCATTTCAGCCGGGAAGTCAATGCCCGGCAAGAATCGTTGCGAGCGGTGGCCCCCACGGCTGCAGACCTCGGAATACCCACGCCCGGATTTTCGGCCTCCCTTGCTTACTTCGACGCGTACCGCAGCACATGGCTTCCGGCCAACCTTATCCAGGCGCAACGCGACTATTTCGGCGCGCACACTTACCAGCGGAAAGACATGCCGGGAAAGATCCTGCATACGGTCTGGAGGAAAGTGGAGGAAAATACCTGATGAAGAGCGGCAAGGTTAGTGACGCGAGCGTATTCGTCATCTTCGGGGGAGGCGGGGACCTCACCTGGCGCAAGTTGGCGCCGGCCCTCTACAGTCTTTTCCGGGACGGCTGGATGCCGGAGCGATTCGCGATTCTGGGAGTCGGCCGTATGCAGATTACCGATGACGCCTACCGCGAACACCTCCGGGAGGGAGTGGATAAGTTTTCGATCAGCGGCCAAACCGATGAAAAAATCTGGGCCGAATTTGCCGCTCACATTGCCTTTTCGAGTACCGATCTGAGCGATCAACAGGCATTCGGCGATATCGCAAAAGAGCTTTCGGCCTACGATGAAAAGTGGGGAGAAAAGGCAGCCCGAATTTTTTATCTCGCTTTGCCGCCGGATATGATCAAGCCCCTGGCAGAAGGGCTTGCAGGCGCAGGACTAAACCGGGACACGGAGCATTCCCGAATTGTCGTGGAAAAACCATTTGGGCATGACCTCAATTCTGCCCGGGAACTGAACCTGCTCATCACCCAGTATTTTGAGGAATCCCAGGTCTACCGGATAGACCACTACCTCGGAAAAGAGACGGTTCAAAACATTCTTGCTTTCCGGTTTGCAAACACACTCTTCGAGCCGATTTGGAACCGCCGCTACATCGACCACGTACAGATCGTCGTGGCGGAAACAGAAGGGGTCGGACACAGGGCCGGCTATTACGAGCACGCCGGAGCGCTCCGGGATATGATTCAAAACCACCTCCTCCAAGTCCTGTGCCTCATTGCCATGGAAGCCCCGGTCTCATTCGACAGCGATGAAATCCGCCAAAAGAAAGTGGACGTGCTCCGTGCCATCAGGGCCATTAATCCCGACCAGGTCCACCGAAGCGCGGTTCGGGGCCAGTACGGAGCAGGCCGGATCGATGGCAGCCGCGTCCCTGGATACCGTTCTGAACCCGGCGTGGCCCCAGATTCGGCCACCGAGACGTTTGCGGCGGTCAAGCTCTACGTGGACAACTGGCGATGGCAGGAGGTGCCGTTTTACCTGCGTACCGGCAAACTGCTGCCTGCCAGGATCTCGGAGGTTTCCATTCATTTTCGGCCTGTGCCCCACCAAACCTTTCCGGTTTCGGCGCTTCAGGACTCTCGGCCAAACCGGTTGCTGATCGCGATTCAGCCCGAAGAAGGCATTTTGCTGCGCTTCGAAGTTAAACATCCCGGCCAATATTTGGCGCTCGCGCCGGTAATGATGCAGTTCTTTTACCGCGAGGCATTCCAGGCCCGCTCGCCCGAAGCCTACGAGACGTTGCTGCTGGATATCATACGGGGGGATTCCACGCTGTTCATGCGCGCCGATCAAACCGAGGCAGCGTGGGCGGTGATTACCCCGATTCTGGACATGTGGCAGTCGGTCAGGCCGACCGATTTTCCTAATTACCAGGCCGGAAGCTGGGGGCCGGAAGGAGCTGACATCCTCATTGCCCAGGACGGACGAAGCTGGACGATGCCTACCTTTTTGCAATGCCGGGAGGACCTTGCAATATGCCGTGTTACGAAAGAGCCGCCGGAGTAGTTTGTGTTTATGCCGATTATGAAGCCGTGAGCCTGGCCGCCGCAGAGCTTTTCCTGCGCCGGGCAAACGAGGCGATAAAAGATCACGGCCGGTTCAGCGTCGCGCTTTCGGGAGGGCACACGCCGGAGCGCGCCTACGAGCTTCTGGCAGGTCCGGCGTTCAATAGTCAGGTGGACTGGGGCCGCGTGCATATCTTCTGGGGCGATGAGCGGTGCGTGCCGCTCAACGACCCCAGGAGCAATGCCCGGATGGCCCGGGAAAAACTCCTCGACCACGTTCCCGTGCCTGCTGACCAGGTCCACACCATTGATTGCGCGAACTCGGCAAAGGATGGCGCCCGGAGCTACGAATCCCTGCTGCGGTCCTTCTTTGACGGCGGCCCGGGACACTTTGACCTGATCTTTTTGGGGCTGGGGACCGACGGCCATACGGCCTCGCTTTTCCCCGGAACGCCGGCTTTACGCGAAGAGGGTCGCTGGGTTACCGAGGTATACAGCGAGAAGGACGGGATTTATCGGGTCACATTGACCGCTCCAATTCTCAATCAGACCTCGGTTTTGGCCTTTATCGTATCCGGCGCTTCCAAAGCCGAGGTGCTAAGAGAGATTCTGACTCAGCGGCCCGAATCCGAGCGTTTTCCCGCCCGGTTGATTAAACCCGATAGTTATGGAGGCAAACTCTACTGGCTGGTGGACAGAAATTCCGCATCGCTGCTGGAAACCTGATTGGAAGATTCACGCATTTTTAGCTAGTGTCCATCCGGAAACCCCGGATGAGATACTAACAGTTTCCGATTCGGAAAGGAGGCATTTTTCGTACTGGCAAGGAAATCGAGGGGTTGCGCGGAGGCGTACCTATGTACCGCCTCGCGGAGCGTCGAGATCCTGGTTGTGCCACCGCCGAAGGCAGTGGCCAAGTTGGCTGGCGGTCCCACTGCCCCAGGGCGGAAAAGGGCACTTTCCGGATGGAAACTAGCTATGAATTTGCAGGATATCGAGACCGCAGGCAAATGCCGGCACACCACAACTGAGGGGGGAAAGGAAATCCTTAATGCTGCCTGTTTTTCAACTTGCGGAGGCGGATGGAACCGGGGGTTACCTCAACCAGTTCGTCGTCGGTGATGTATTCCATAGCCTGCTCCAGGCTGAACTGGCGTGGCGGGATGAGCCTCAGGGCTTCATCGGTTCCGGCGGCCCTGATGTTCGTCAGCTTTTTTTCCTTCGTGATATTTACCCAGATATCTTCCGAACGCGAATTCTCCCCTACGATCATCCCGGCATACACCGGCTCTCCCGCGTTCAGGAAAATTGTCCCGCGCGGCTGGAGATGATAAATGGCAAAGGTGACCGACTTTCCCTCGCGGTCGGAAACCAGCACCCCGTTGGGGCGGGCCGCGATCTCTCCCGTGTGCGGCCGGTAGCCCAGCAAAAGCGTGTTCATGATCCCCGTGCCGCGCGTTTCGGTCAACATCTCGCTGCGAAAGCCGATCAAGCCACGCGATGAAATCTCGAATTCAAGTCGAACACGGCCAAAGCCGTTGTTGATCATCTTGGTCATGCGTCCGCGTCTGGAGTTAAGCATCTCGTTGACGATCCCTATGAAGCTCTCCGGAATGTCTATCGTGGTAAGTTCCATGGGTTCGCAAAGCTGTCCGTCGATTTCTTTGGTTATGGCTTTGGGCCTCGAAACGGAAAGCTCAAAGCCCTCCCTGCGCATAGTCTCCACAAGAATGGCCAGTTGCAGTTCTCCCCGGGCGCTCACCCGGTATGCATCACGATTTTCCGCCTGCTCGACCCGAAGGCTCACGTTGTAGAGCAGTTCCTTATCGAGGCGTTCTTTAATGTGGCGGGAGGTCAGATACCTGCCGTCTTTTCCCGCCAGGGGAGATGAGTTGACGGAGAATACCATCGATATGGTCGGCTCCTCAACGGTTATAACGGGCAGGGGGCGTGGGTCTGCGGGGTCGCCCAGCGTATCCCCTATGAAGATGTCGTCCAGTCCGGCAACCCCCGCTATATCGCCTGCTTCGGCAGTTTGCCTGTCCACCCGGTTTAGGCCCTCATAGGTATAGAGAGCACTCAGAGAAGCCTTTCGGGACGTGCCGTCGGCCTTTAGGAGCATGACCTCCCTGCCGTGTCGCAATGTGCCGCTGACGACTTTGCCAATCGCGACCCTTCCGACATAATCGCTGTGATTGAGAGTTGTGACCAGAAACTGGAGTGGAGCTTCGGGGTCGTATGACGGGGCGGGAATGGATGAAAGGATGGTATCGAACAGCGGGACCAGATCGTGTCCAGTGCCCTCGGGATCGGTTAGCGCGACTCCAGCCTTGGCGTTCGTGTAGAGCACGGGAAAGTTGAGCTGATCTTCAGTTGCGTCCAGATCTATGAAAAGGTCGTAGGTTTCATCGAGGACCTCACTTATTCGCCGATCCGGCCGGTCGATTTTATTTATGACAAGAATCGGTGGCAACCCCAGCGCCAGGGCCTTTCCGAGGACGAACCGCGTCTGAGGCAGCGGTCCTTCAGTCGCATCAACCAGCAGCAGGACTCCTTCGACCATGTTAAGGGTGCGCTCGACCTCGCCCCCGAAGTCCGCATGGCCCGGAGTATCGACTATGTTGATCTTTACCCCTTTGTATATAATGGCCGTATTCTTTGCCATGATGGTGATGCCCTTTTCCCGCTCCAGATCGAGACTGTCCATCACCCGCTCGGCGACCTGCTCGTTGTCCCGGAAAATACCGCTCTGCCACAGCATGGCATCAACGAGGGTCGTTTTGCCGTGATCTACGTGGGCGATAATGGCAAGATTACGGATGTGGTGACGTTTTTCCATGATAGTTACCTTCCTTAGCCGCAGGGCGTTCACTGCGAAGAGGCCAAAAGCTATTCACCGCGGAGGACTGGTCGTAGACAGGTCATGAGAGGCAAAAAGACCTCGTTTTACAATCTCTGAATCCCTGAATCTCTAAATAGGAGATCTTTCAATCCTGTTAATCCTGTCAAAATCTCTGTGTTTTCTGTGCCGTGGTGAATCCTTTTCTATCAGCGCCTCTGCCGTGAACGGATACAAAAGCCAGGAATAGTGCCCGATTAACTGGAAATAGTCAACAGGCCGGCTGTTCTGTTAATATCCTTGCGAGCATGAGACCGTATTTGAGATTTTATCCGATTTTTTCTAATAAAGCCTACATCTTAATGCAGGCGCTGCATGATCGTTGGAGATATGATGACGTTGTGGGTGGATGCCGATGCATGCCCTGGAGCAATCAAGGAACTGATTATCCGTTCGGCAAGGCGGCTTAAAATTCCCGCGGTCTTTGTCGCGAATAAATACATCAGCATCCCTGAATCCAGCTTCGTTTCGAGCCGCAGGATCGGGGTGGAGCCTGAAGCCGTCGACATGTATATCACCGAAAACGCCCGGGCAGGAGACGTTGCGGTCACACAGGATATTCCGCTGGCTTCTGTCCTGGTGCCAAGGGGAGTAACCGTAATAAGCACCAGAGGAGAACTCTTCACGGAGGAAAACATAGGGGAGCGGCTTTCAATCCGCAACTTCATGCAGGACCTCCGCGAGGCAGGTGGAATCACGCCTGGGCCCAAAGAATTCGCTACAAAAGACAGACAGCGTTTTGCCGATACGCTGGACAGAGTGCTGAGCAGGCTCCTGAAGCCGAAAGCTACATGACCGCGAAGTTGACGACTAACTCTCAACCGGTATTCCCATTCCATGGAAAAGCACTCCTTTTCGCACTTGACACAATGAGTTTCTTGTGATAATGAGTCTCCATAACCTCCGATTTGGAAGTCCCCAATGCGCCTGAGTGAGCCTCACCTGCCTGTGCTATCCCGAAACGACGGGAGGATACCGGTGGACAAGAAACTTAGAGCTTGCAGGATCGTTCTGTTTTTGGTTGTCGTACAGTGGGCTGTGCCAGGTGATGGACTGACGGCCCCAAAGGCCGTTGAAACTAAGCGCGGACCCGCCGCAAAGCTCGCTTTGATGGAGAAATTGGGGAAATCGATTTTTTTGGATAAAAACCTCTCGGCACATAATAACCAGTCCTGTGCAGCGTGCCATGCGCCCTCAGTTGGGTTTGCCGGTCCCGACCCCAGCATCAATGCTCTGGGAGGGATCTATATGGGCTCCGTGGACGGCCTCTTCGCCAACCGTAAACCGCCGAGCGCCGCCTATGGCGGCAGCAGTCCCGTTTTACATAAGCAGGATGATGGAACATGGTGCGGAGGGATGTTCTGGGATGGCCGCGCAACAGGTGAGAAGCTGGGCGATCCGCTTGCGGAACAGGCCCGGGCGCCTTTTCTAAACCCTCCGGAACAGGCACTCCCTAACTCTGCCGTATTGGTCGAGAGAGTGTGCAAGGCCAGTTACGCAGGACTCTTTAGAACCGTCTGGGGAAAGGGTGCGTGCGGGGATGTGAACAGGGCGTATGAATACATTGGACGCTCTGTCGCTGCATATGAGAGGTCAAAGGAAATGAACCCTTTCAGCTCAAAATACGACTTCTTTCTCAAGGGAAAGGCCGCTCTCACACCGGAAGAAGCGAAAGGCCTCGATCTGTTCAATGAAAAACATAAAGGAAATTGCACGCAGTGCCATCCAAGCGCGATGGACCTTAGGAAGCGCGGCCCGATAGTGTTTACCGATTTTACCTACGATAATCTGGGGTTTCCGAAAAACCCGCTTAATCCGTTTTATCATGAACCCGGGCTTAACGCGTCGGGTGTGCACTGGGTTGACCTCGGTCTGGGCGGTTTTCTCAACTCGGCCACCGAGTATGGCAAGCAAAAGGTTCCGACTCTACGAAACGTTGATAAAAGACCCTATCCGGCATTCGTGAAGGCCTTTGGGCACAATGGCTATTTCAAAAGCCTTGAAAGTATCGTCCATTTCTATAACACGCGGGACGTGCTGCCGGTTTGCTCCGAGCCGCTTGCAACAGGCAACATGCCGGGAGAAAATTGCTGGCCTGCCCCGGAATTTCCGGAAACCGTCAACAAAAAGGAACTGGGCAACCTGGGATTGAGCCGTGAGGAAGAGGCCTGCATTGTGGCCTTTCTTAAAACCCTTTCGGATGGCTGGAAACCGGACGCGGCGAAAACCCATGCGACAAAGCATGCGAAGGCTTCGGGAGATTCCATGTTGAGGATGAAGAGTAGAGGGGATTATCGTTAAACTAGTTTCCATCCTGAAAGTGCCCTTTTCCGCCCTTGCTGTGTCAATCTTCGGGTTTTCTTGTGCGGCGTACCTATGTACGCCTCCGCGCAAACCCTTGATTTCCTTGCCATGGCGAAAAATGCCTTCTTTCCGAACGGAAACCTCGCGGGGCGTGGAATTTGTCCCGGGGTTTCCGGATGGATACTAAGGAGCCGGATGCGTCAATCGCGACACGTCCGGACCTGTGGGGGGCGGGGGTAACTGCCCTCGACCGCCCGACTGCATTATTCCGAATTGCAACAACACTTTTATCAAGGAGGCTGCGATGAGCTATCAAATCATTGACGGATGTCCCTCCACATCGGGTGATAATTACCAGTTAAATACCATTTCCATAATGAGAAGCGCCGCGAAAACATATCCAGACGTGGAGCTTGTTTCCAGGGAAAAAGAAGGCAGCAATTTTCGCTACAACTATGAACGGGCCTACGAGAGAATCATGAAACTGGCCAATGCGCTCAAGAACCTGGGTATAAAGCCTGGAGACCGTGTTGGCGTGATGGAATGGAATACTTACAGACATTTTGAGCTCTATTTTGCAATCTCGGGTTTGGGTGCAGTGGCGCTCCAAATGAACCTGAGGCTCTCTGCCGCCGATCTCGCTTATGTCGTCAATCACAGTGAGGCTAAAGCAATCTGCGTAGGGGAGTCGTTAATTCCCATCATTGAGTCCGTTGCCGATCAGGTCAAGACGGTCGAACGCTATATTGTGATAACAGATAAAAAACTGGATGAAATAAAGACCGGTTTGAAGCCAGTACATAGTTACGAAGAGTTGTTGGAGAGAGAAGATGCGGATTATGACTGGCCGATGATTAACGAGAGATCAGCCTACAGCGCATGCTACACTTCCGGGACAACCGGAAAACCAAAAGGTGTATATTATTCACATCGGTGTATCTATTTGCACACCATGGCCATTGCAATGATGGCGAGATTGAATTTGCAGGATGTCATCCTGCAAGGCGTCCCCATGTTCCATGCGCAGGGATGGGGGTTATGGCTTGTAGGTCCCATGGTGGGCGCCAAACTTGTTTTTCCCGGAAGATTCACTGTGGAAACCACCAACATATTGGTGGATCTCATGATATCCGAAAAGGTCACCTTCAGTTGCGGTGCGCCTGCCCTCTTGATACCGATGCTCGAATACATACGAACGCTGCCTGCGATGCCTGACTTTACCGGTCTTAGAATAATATGCGGCGCCACGGAGCCCCCTTTGTCGATACTGAGAGGTTATTGGGATCTTGGCAGAGTGGAAATCCTGCATGCATACGGGGCTACGGAAACTACACCTCTTGTGACGATCAACCACTTCAAGCCGACCCTGAAAGGATGGTCAAAGGAACAAGAATGGGCAAACCAGAGTAAACAGGGGCTGCCTCTTGCCGGCCTCGACGTTAAAATCGTTGGAGCTGACGGCAGGGAAGTGCCCCGAGACGGGCAAACAGTGGGTGAATTGATGGCGAGAGGCCCCTGGGTAGCATCCTCCTACTACAACGACCCGCGCACGCAAGAGTGCTTTGTGGACGGTTACTGGGCAAGCGGGGATGTCGGGACGATCGATAAGAACGGGTATGTCAAGATTACCGACCGGCTAAAAGACGTAATTAAAAGCGGTGGAGAGTGGATATCCACCATAGATCTGGAAAACTCTATCATGTGTCACGAAGACGTTTTCGAGGCCGCAGTAATTGGCGTGCCCCATCCTAAATGGCAGGAAAGACCACTGGCCCTGGTGGTCCTGAGGGAAGACGCCAAGGGTAAAGTCACCACGGATGACTTACTCAACTGTTTACGCGGCAAGTTTGCCAAATGGCAACTGCCCGAGATCATCTTTGTGGACGAGATCCCGAAAACCAGCGTTGGGAAATTTGACAAAAAGAGTCTTCGTAATCAATACAAAGACTTTTTCTCAATTCAGTAACAATTGGTGTTTTACTAACAAGGTTGAAAAGAAAAAAAAGCGCCAACTGAAAAGCTTTGACTTCCGCATTTCCAAAGAGTTAATGAGCCATCGCCAAAACCTAACCCTGAGTCTTATCGACATCGATGCCATTGTGGTTCTTAAGGAGAAACGGTATGGAAACGGCAATTCAAAAAATTTTGGAAACTGTGGACACTATCCCCGGTCAAGGCGGTCTGCTGGAGCAATTCGATAAGCGCCTGCGTAAATTACAAAGGCGGGTAATGTTTCAGTTGATCGAAAGCATAAGCAAAGAAGAAGTTGAACATTTTCCAGTCGTGCTTTACAAAACCATTCCGGCAGACGGGAAGCAAAGGCCTGCATTGCTTCGTTTCCGTTTACCTTCATGGCGGGGCTATGATGAAGTTTTTTGGCAAGCCCTCGGCGACTATGCCGTCCTTGCTCTCCATCGCGTGAAAGATCTGGAATATAACGCCGCCAAAGGGAAAATCAAAATTGAGTATTTCGTCAAAACATCAGGGAGGGTAAGAAGCCCGGAAGAAATTGGGGGAATTATCCAGAAGATCGCCTTTTTGGTGGACACCGAGACCCTGCCTACGGACTTTACGCGTTTTCGGAGCATGGCCGAAAGAAGAGGGCACATCGGAGATTTGAGCAAAGAGGAAGCTGCGGCAATCGGCGCGCTGTTCAAACTTTTACCGATATAAGAGGGCTTGGGGTTTTGCCGGCAAACCTTCGAATTAATCTGTTGAAAGCCGTTTTGCAAAGACGAACAAATGGGCTTCTATCGCAGTGAGCGCCTGTTTCATGAAGTAGTCGCTGAACGGATTTCGATCTTCAGGCAAGGCGCGTGAGAACAACGCAGGCAGGATGGGCCGCACGGGGGTAACGAGCGCTCCCAGAGAGCGGGTTAAGGGCCGTGACAGCATACGGTCCCTTCTCCTGCCCAGCATCCTGTTTGCAAACAGCCGAAGAAGAAAATTCTGACACAGGAAGCATTTGACGATCCGCCTCTCGGACACCCCGGCGCTCAGTCCCGCAAATTCGAGGAACCGGCGATAACAGGATGCAATCTCGAAAAGCCGTGCCCGGTCTCTTTTGAAGTCTTTCAGAAGTTCATCGTATCTTCCCGGAGTAGGTGACCTGGGCAGCCAGAGGGCTTCAAGCTCGCATTCGAGCAACCGGTGGCATTCGGTCTCCGAGAGCCTTTTTACCCCACTGTAATCACGCACAAGGCGGGAGCCGCTCAACTCCTGTATTACCGGATGCCAAGCCCCATCGGTCAGAAAATGGCAGGCGAAGCCAAGGCCCCAAAGGACTGTGCTCGAGTGGGCGGTTTTGAGCGGCGAACAGGTTTGGGCAATCCAGTCGGAAATGATGGAAATTCCTTCCCGGTCAATGAGATCGTGCAGCGCATCGCCCAGAGAGGTCAACGAAAAGGAAGGCAAATCATAGAAAAAAATGTCAGGTGAAATGGCCCCGATAGAAAACGCCAGACCTCGCGGGCGGGCGGGCTGAGTATTTCATTTAGCGGCAGGCTGCCGGCGCATCTGTTAAGAAGTTCATCGGCCAGGTAGAGATGGAAACGCTCTTTGGGCATTTTTCAAGGGCCTATATAGAGGACCTGTTTATTTTCCGGCGGAGTTTGTTACCCCCATTAACAAGGTCTCATTCCCGATTCAGACCCCCAACGGCTTCATCGATGGCTTTGGTCCGGTCGTCTCCCAGTTTTTGGGTTTCACGGGCCTTGTCGATCGGTTTTTTTCCCAAATCCCGGATGCTCTCCGTGGCCTGTTGAGCGGCAGATTTGGTGTCTTTTCCTTCCTTTTGCGCCTCTTTCGCTTTGGAACATGAGCAAAAAGCCAGAAGAGAAACGACCAACACCAGAACAGTCAAATAACGGAGTCCCCTTTGAATCATGTGAATCACTCCCGGCACATTAGAAACTGACACGGCCAGGGTTTTTGCGTCTGAGTCCCGGCGTCTTCCGCATTATGTCTTCCGTCCTCCGTCTACTGTCTTCTGTCTTCCATCCCCTGTCCCTACGTCCCCGCGTCATCTTCTATGTCGCAGAAAACTTTTATGGCTTCGGGAATGAGCTTTCGAATGAATGTATGCCGGTCACCTTCAAATTCGGCTACATATTCTTCATAGAGCGGGTGGGCGCTGGAAAGGGCCGGTGAATTATTCCCGACTGCCGAAAACTGTTGATGGAAGGTCTGGATGAGGTCAATCAGGGGGACCTTCAAGAAGGGATAATCATCAAGCCAGCCCAGCCGGTACATTGCTTCGAAGCGAACGAGGTCGAGCAGGAAGAGCGTAACGTCGGTCACATTCATTTTAGATTGGCTGTCGAGGTAGTGGAACCCGGGAGCGAGGCCAAGTCCCCCTATGCCCATGATCAGCTCGTAGAAAGCCGAGGATGAATCTTCGTTCCCCCGGACCAGGTACTTGATTACCTGATTATCAAGCAGTCGGACGGATGTATTGTCGTCAAACGAAATCCCGAAACGGCGCCCCCAGGGGCTGAATCCTTTTTTGGCGGCAATGCGCCGTTTACATTCGCTGATGTAAAGTAACCTGCCCATTTAAACCCCACGATTCAAAAAACATCCGCCGAAAATAGATATAGCTCGACGTCTTTGTCTTTCCAGGCTTTTTCCGGGAGTCCGGCCTTGTGACAGGTCCACTCGAGAAACTGTTCCCGGTTCCAATTGTGTTCGGTTGCGACCTGCGGCAGAAGAAGGCCGGACCTGGCCCCTCTGCGGATGAAAAGTCCATGTTTCCCGATTTCGATTTCCGAAGGGTTTCCTATCCGCCGCATCGGGGTCAGCACGGATATCTCGATGTCGATCTCGTCAAGTTCATCGCTGGCGATGGCGCAAAATCGTGGATCCTGGAAAGCGGCTTGAACCGCCATTCTCTTGACGGTTTCCCAAAGAGGCGCGCGAGCTTCGATTATTCCGATGCACCCTCGGAGATCCCTCCCCTTGTGAACGCAGACGAAGGCCGCCCCCGGCTCTTTGAGCCCGGGGGCCTCCACCGCAATATCAGGCAGGTCTTCACCCAGGCAGCGGCAGCGGATCGCGTGAAAAGCCACTTCACGAAGCTTTTCCTTTTCTTCGGCGCTCAATCCCAGATCTACACCCGCTTCACGGGAATCAGAGCTTTTGGGCTTCTTCATCTCTACATCTCACCTTGTCTCCGCGTCTCCCCTTAACCGCGTCTCAGACTTCGGCGTTCCGGTAAATTGCGGCAGCGGCATACCCTACAACCGCAGACCTGTCCCCAGTCATATCACCCGAATTAGCATAGTTGAGCACTTTGCATCGCTCAGCGCCGAGCTTTTTGGCTGCAAGCATCAGGGTAATCAACGGCCCGGCCCCGCATGCCTGGGTCCTATGATTTTC
The DNA here is from genome assembly GCA_052143075.1 of Syntrophobacteraceae bacterium. GTDB lineage: Bacteria > Desulfobacterota > Syntrophobacteria > Syntrophobacterales > Syntrophobacteraceae > SbD1. The sequence goes on from JBKQTS010000264.1 coordinate 38,149, forward strand.
GACTTCCTCGGCGAGTCCCTGAGGATCGAAGCAGTTCAGCCGTTCCAGACAAACCCCGTCCAACAGCATCGCTTTTTCGTAGGGATAGTAATGCGACAGATCGCTGCTCGCGATAATCAATACCCGCTTGCCCCTGCAGGCCTGCGCAATTGCCTCGGCCAGATTGAGGCAAAAATCGTAGTGTTGGGTCCCCATTATGACGGGCGTCAGAGTGAAGTCATCCAACACGATCTGGAGGAAAGGGAGTTGAATTTCAAGGGAATGCTCCCTGGAGTCGGCTTGCGGAACGAAGTGTATGAAGGCGGCGTTCTCGTAAAGCTCATCAATCAGTTCGCGGTCAAGAGGGACAATGCCCAGGGGGGTGCGATACCCGCCCAGATTGTAAATACTCGCTCCGGCAAAACTCGCCTGGTGGCTCGGAGCGAGTATGAGCACCCTGTCAAATCGATTCTTCAAAAGGAGCTTATAAGACCAGGCAGCTACGCTTCCCGAATAGATATACCCCGCATGCGGAACGACAAGACCGGTAAGTTCTCCCTCGAGATCGAACGGACGGGCACGCTCAAGGTACCTGACAAGATCCTTTTTCAACAGCGCAGGATCGGCCGGGTACCAGGTCCCGGCAATCACCGACTCCCGGATTTTTTCGGCGCTCATGTTTGCTTTTGCCTCTTTTCGATCTCTCACCGCAATTCGTAACAGCCATCCGGGACAACTGCGGAGAACGCTCTGAGAGTTATTCGATCCAGGGCGACAGCGTCCACTTTATAAACCACCATTGGGCTCCCGGGTGTTTGTCCAGGCAGACGATCCCCCCGTTCTGGAACTTGAAAACAAGCCTTTCAGCCAGCCCGGTAATAAGAAAACCGGTAAGCCGCTCCATGAAAGGCAAATGCCCCACGAGCATCAGATTATCGCCCGTTTTCAGCGTATTTGCAACTGCAGCGACATCATCGAGAGGATCAATGCCTGAAATCGGCCCGGCTTTGCTCATTTCCCCCTCAAGCGCCTCGGCAAAGATTTCCGCCGTCTGCCGCGCTCTCTTCTTGCCGCTGTGTCTTATAACCGCAGGCCGCACCCCGTAGCCGGCGGCGACCTCGGCTATGCGGTTTACATCTGCATAGCCTTCCCGAGACAGGCCCTGCTCGGGGTCTTGTTCTTTCGGGAGGCTTTTTCCATGCTGAACAAGGTAGAGTGCCATATTTTTTCCTCTCCTCTCTGAATTCAGGAATTCAACGAGCGCAAGCAAACTATTCGCAGCAAAAGCCACGGATGCTTAACTTTTTGATAAGAATTACATCTTTGTCTCGTGAAAAGAGAAAGAAATGGCGACTCCGCAGGCAATCCAATATTGTAACTTCGAAGGCAAGACCTATCCCGAGGATTCTGAAATCTGCGTGCTGCTGCGCTGCACGATTTGCAAAAACGGTCAATGGGAAGACCGGCAAAGATATGGACTTGCCGCTTTGGTAGCGCAGCCCTTTTGCAGGGGCATGCGGCTTATTTGAGCGTTTTTATCGCATCGATAACGTCCAGGTAAAGCTGGGCGTTAGATGGAGAAAGGACCGGATGGCGGCCCGTCAACTTCAAATCACCGTTGCCTATAACTATTCCCAGATACGGCCCCCCGTTTGGCAGTATGCTGTAGGCCCCTTCCTCCACCTTTGCGAGTGTCCCGATTTGTTGCCCCCCTGAATCGAGGATGGTCCATTTGCCCTCGTCCAAGGCCTTCAGGGTGACTTCATCAGCCTGGCTAATAGAGACAAAGCCCGTCAAAAAAAGGCATACACATATCAGAGCAAGCGCTTTTTTCATCTAAGCCTCCAGGAACTTAGGTGAACAGGTCAAGGGGCAATTCGCCCTATTTGAGCGTCTTTATCGCCTCGAGCACATCCAGGTAAAACTTGACTTCAGAGGGAGAGACAGTCACATGTCGGGCCAACAACTGCAAGTCACCGTTGCTTTTAACTACTCCCAGATACTGCCCCCCTTTCAGCAGTATGCTGTAGGACCCTTCGTCCGCCATTGCAAGCGTCCCTAACTCTTGCCCGCTTGAATCGAGGATAGCCCATTTGCCATCGCCCAAGGTCTTCAGGGTGAGTTCATCAGCCTGGCTAATAGCGACAGAGCCCATCAAAAAAAGGCATAGACATATTAGAGCAAGCGCTTTTTTCATCTGAGCCTCCGGGAACTTAGGTGAACAGTTAAATCGGCATATAGGTGAATTGGTTTTTTTCTGCTAAAGTTATTAACTTTCCTTTATTGACTGACAGTGGTGCTTGACATTCACGCCCTTGACAATAAAGATCACGCTTTCAGCAATATTGGTTGCCTGGTCGGCGGCGCGTTCGAGACATCGTGCGGCTATAATAGTCTCGACCGACCTTAGCACAGCGGGCGCCTCGTTGGACATAAAGGCCAGAGCATCCTTGAGAATGCGGTAATTGAGATCGTCGGCGATATCGTCCATTTTGCAGACGTCCGTGGCAATGTCTGCATTCTGGTTTACAAAAGAAGATATTACGGTGCGCAGCATGTCAAGGGCGGTATCGCCCAGTTCCTCGATGGCGAGATTACGGGGAAGAGGCGGACGGCTGTTCAGGACTCGAGCCCTTTGAGCGATGTTTACCGCCTGATCCCCTATGCGTTCGAGTTCTATCGCGATCCGCAGGGTACCGATAATGAACCGCAAATCCCGCGCCATAGGCTGATCGAGAGCGAGAAGTCTAAGCGAGTGCCGGTCCACTTCCACTTCCAGCAGATTGATTTCTCGATCCCCGTTAAGTACTTCCTGGGCCAGGTCATCGTCCCTTTCCACCAGGGCCTTTATAGATTTTTCCAGGGCTTTTTCGGCCAGGGTCGCCATCTGGAGGATTGTCATTTTGAGCTGTTCGAGATCGGAGTGAAATCTGGTTTCCATTTCTAAGAGCTCCCGGACCTCCCCTTCGTTCGAGTCCAGGGTTATGGGTCATAGGGGTGATGGATGATCCTTACTTTTTGCCCCCTGACTCGTGACTCTCGACCCGGAGGGCCCACCTGATTTTAAGCAACTCGTATGCCAAGTCGCATGCTTCGATATCGATACTTATGAATTTCGGACCCGTGTTGGATTCTAATCTCAAAAAATCATCGGATTCAACACAAATCTTAATAATCTCAAAAAATAATACGTCGCCCGGTTTCCGTCCGGAAAGGGTCCTTTTCCAATCCTGAACTCCAATATTTTCATCAGGTGTTTCCGGCTGGACAACGGCCGGAGACGAAGGATCAAGGAGGCGAAGAAAAATAAAAAAACAGAATTAAAGAAATCCTCGTTCGACAAGGTTTTCCAGGGAGTGTGAGCCATCGTATCCTAAATTCCTGAATCCCGGAATCCTATTTTCGATATACTTTGAGGGACGATTCTGGTATTGAAAAACCTTGGGATAGGTCGACAGCGTTCACAAGGAAGTGTCAGATGAGGACCGCAACAGGCGGGATCTCGATCCGGTTTTTTGACGCACAAAAATATCTTGAGAAATCGGTGGGTTGCGCGGAGGCGTACCCTGAAGTCTAAAGGGTGAAGTTAAAAGGGTGACATTTTCACTCTTCTTTGTACCGCCAGTGCCTGCCCCGGACATCATTCGGGGACGGAAAACCTGAAAAACCTTTCCCGGACTAAAACCGTATAACCGGCAGCGGACGCAGTAGTTGCGCCCAATCGCTTGATGCCAGGAGGATTTATGCCCAGACGTTTCATTATCGTGCTCTCAGCTCTTTTTTTGGCCTTTGCCTTTTCACCGTTTGCGCCCACTAAAACCATTTCAGCAGCTCAGGAAGAGATGATCGTCGGCACCGTGGTCAAGCATGGGAAGGTGTTCGTAATCGAGACCGATGAGGGCGATTACATTGCCAAGGGTAAAAACCTGTCCAAAATGGAAGGCAAAATGGTCGAAGTCACCGGCACGATAAGTGAAAGTGACAAAGGCGATACGATCGACGTAAAATCGGTTGAGGAGGTCGAGGAATAAATCCGTCGAACCTTGAAAAGACATTTGGAGCGCGCGGTATCAATCGTCGCGCGGTCAAGATGGCTTCTACGGCTTCCGGAAGGTCCGTAATCCGATTTTCGATCTGTGATTTCTTATCCCCGGGCAGCTCCGGTGCGCGCCCGGCGTGCGAATGTCGCCGACTCCAGCCCGGCTACACACCCCTCGCCCACCGCCTTGGCTATCTGCCATGGGGGACCGCAGATGTCCCCTGCAGCATAAAGACCCGGCACATTGGTTTCCTGCTTTTTATTGGTCGCAACAAAGCGCATTGTATCGCTGTCGAGAGCAACCCCAAGACCTGAAGCAAGCTCTATGGCGCCCTTGGCCCCCAGTTCGATGAAAACTCCGCTGGTTTCTATTTCTGTCCCATTGTCGAGCAAAACGGCCCGGACCCCGCCGTCTCCAAGAATGCGGCTCACATGTCGCCCCGTATGGATTTCTATTCTGCTGCTCTCGATCTGATAACGAAGATGCTCTGATATTTCCAGAGAGTCGCAAACCAGATGAGTTTCGCCGGCGATGAGCAGCATCTTCAGAGCACCGGAAGCCGCCGCGCTGCCATTGCCGACGACAGTGACCACCTGATTTCGGTAAAAATTGGCATCGCAATCGACGCAGTAGCTGACACCTTTGCCCAACAGCTCCTTTTCCCCCGGGACGTTCAGGCGGTTGCGTGATACCCCCATGGCGAGAATTATCGCCCAGGTAAGCAGGGAATCTCCCGATTCGAGTTTGACGCAGAATCGGCCGCTCACCTTCTGTTCGAGATGAAGAACGTCCTCGTCAAGAAGGACTGCCCCGAACTTTTCCGCCTGATTTTTTCCTGCGTTAAGGATCGTCTCCCCCTCAACGGTCTCATTTATGCAACAGTAGTTTTCGACGTGAGCTTTATACAAAGCGCTGCTTTGCACTTTTCCCAAAACTGCCACCCTGGCCCTGGTCCTGGCTGCATGCACGGCCGCCTGCAACCCGGCGGGGCCGCTTCCCAAAATTACAACGTCAAATTCAGTTTCCACCCCTTCTCCTTTCATCCATGAAGATTGTTTCGCACTGCCAGGCACCGTAGGTCCTGTCCAGGATCTGTCCGCTCCCTGCCACCCACTCCCCACAGCGGTTTTTTTCACGTTTGCCAATTGTACTATCCCGCTCGAAAATGTATTGTAATATTTGATAGTCACAGGTTCAATCGGGGCGGCTCACCCCGGTGCGGGGGCTTTTTTGCCTTGCGGAACGTGGGGCACCGCCGGAAGGAGACCCTGGAGTGGCTCTATGGAAGTAACCGCGGCCCTTATATCATCGCAGGGGCGGCTCTTTGTGGCTCAGCGACCGCCCTGGAAAAAATTCGGGCTCCTGTGGGAATTTCCGGGAGGCAAGGTGGAACCTGGAGAGGGTCTCGAACAGTCGCTCGTTCGTGAAATAAAGGAAGAACTGAGCCTGGATATACGCGTGGGCGGCCTGTTCAAAAAAATCTCCCAGCAGGATCCGGACTTTTCAATCGAGCTCCACGCATACTGGTGCGTAATCTGCGGGGGAACGCTGCGCCTCGTCGAACACGTTGCATTCATGTGGGCGGACTTAGCCGAACTGAAGCGAATCGATTTCACTCAAGCAGATCGTCTTTTGATTCCATTTCTGGAAAGCCTTCCCGGGTTTCCCGACTTCCAGCGCACTGTCACATAGTTTCGGCATAAATCACTAAATTGCCTCATTCCTGCCGATACCCTATTGTCTGGAACAAGTATGTAGATTATTTATCAGGGTTAAACATGTCTATAAAATTCGAAGGACAAAATTTAGAATGCCGCAAGAAAAAAGCACCCTCGGCGCTGTACTCGGCTGGCTATCATCCCTTAAGCTCACGCTGGTCCTCTTTTTTGCACTGGCGGCCGCGTCAGTAATAGGGACGCTTCTACCCCAGGAGATAAGCCTTCCCGAACTCAGAGAGCATTTTAGTCCCGCAATGGCCTCTTTGATAAACTTCCTGGTGTTCAACGATCTTTACCATTCCACGTGGTTCAGGATCTTGCTTCTGCTGTTGTGCACAAATCTTGTCGCCTGCACTGTAGAGAGGTTCCCCAAGACGATTCGCCTGCTTCGGAGGTTCGAAACTCCCTTCGATTCCCAGAAGCTGTCCAAGTTTGGTCTCAGCAGCTCGATTGTTGCCGCGCTCCCCTTCGAGCGGACGCAATCTGTTGTGGAAAGCGCCGTGCGCGAAACTTTCGGCCGGATGTGCCGGATAGAATCGGCGCCAGCGGGCGAGATCGGTCCCTTTTGCGCTGTAAGTGAAACGGGGCGATGGAGCAGGCTGATGGTCTACATGGTCCATCTAAGCGTGCTGGTAGTCCTGGTTGGCGCATTTTCGGGGTCTTTCCTGGGGTTCAAGGGCTCCATGAACCTCATTGAGGGCGAAACTTCGGATAAAGTGATGCTCACGGAAGGCGAAAGCGTTACTGAGCTTCCATTCGCTCTGCGGTGCGACAAGTTTGAGGTCTCTTTCTACGATACGGGCGCACCGAAGGAGTTTAAAAGCGATCTGGCCGTGATCCAAAATGGCAGGGAAGTGCTGAAACGATCCATAATTGTGAACGACCCTCTGACCTACGAAGGGATCACTTTTTACCAGGCTTCCTATGGGACCTATCTGAAGCAGGCAGAGATCGAGCTCACCGACCCTGACTCAGGCAAGAAGATCGAAATGACCCTTCCGTTCCGGCAGCCTGTGACCATTCCCGGCACCAACGATCAGCTCATGATAGCCGAATATCAGGAGAACCTGATGCGAGCCGGGCAGGCAATCGAACTCGTCTATGGAAAACAGGGACGGCAATCTTCCGCCCAGTGGATTCTGATCGACCGGCCTTACCACGGCAACAGAATCGAAAATTACCTGGTCCGGGTCACTAAAACCGATAAAGCAAAATTTACCGGACTCCAGGTCAAAAAAGACCCGGGGATATGGCTGGTGTGGGCCGGTTTTACACTGATGACCCTGGCCATAGGCCTGACGTTCTATTCGAGCCACAGGAAACTATGGGTCTGCATCGAACCCGATAAAAAGGGGAATAAAAGCATTGTTACTCTTGCCGGAAGAACAAGCCGCAATGCGCAGGCGTTCGAAGAACAATTCGAGGCGCTGCGCGCAAGCCTCGAAAACCGGCTGAAAAATCCCTCTGACCCCCTTTAGGTAAGGGGACGCAAAACAGATAAAAAGGGCACTAAATGAACAGTTCTCTTCTGCTCGGCCTGACTACTTTCGCGTATCTTCTGTGTACAGTCCTGTACCTGTCCGGAACGATCTTTCGATACAAGCCTCTGCTTGGCGCCGGCACGATTTCGGGCGTGGCGGCCTTGTTGATGCAGACGGCGGGCATCGGCCTGCGCTGGGTGGAATCATACCGGATGGGCTATGGGCATGCGCCGCTTTCCAACATGTACGAATCGCTCGTTTTTGCCTCCTGGGCTATCATGATTATTTACCTCGTATTCGAATGGCGTGTCGGGCAAAGGGCTCTTGGTGTCTTTCCGGCACTGTTTTCCTTTCTGGCGATGGCCTACGCTTCTTTTTCAAAAGACGTCGACTCAAAGATTCTGCCGCTCGTCCCCGCCCTGAAAAGCAACTGGCTCATTGCTCACGTAATGACCTGTTTTCTTGGGTACGCCGCTTTTGCGGTATCCTTCGGGCTTAGCCTGCTCTACTTGCTGAGAATAAGATTTCCGCAAAATCCGAATCCTCGCAGCGGCTTTGTGGCTCTTTTGCCCAGTGCTTCCCAACTTGAGTGGTTCAGTTACCAGATGGTGCTCTTCGGGTTTTTGTGGCTTTCAGTCGGAATAATAACGGGGTCCATCTGGGCCAATTCGGCCTGGGGCACCTATTGGAGTTGGGACCCCAAGGAAACCTGGTCTCTGATTACCTGGTTTATATACGCCGCCCTGCTCCACGCGCGCAATCTGCAGGGCTGGAAGGGACAAAGAGTGGCCTGGCTGTCATTGATCGGTTTTGGGTGTGTTCTATTTACATATTTTGGAGTAAACTTCCTTTTGAGTGGCTTACATAGCTACGCAAACGCAAGATAAAACTGTGGAGGGTCCCATGCTGAACATGACCGAAATGCTGCTTTTGCTTCTTGGTGTTGTCATTTTGGTGGGCGGCAAGAAGTTGCCCGAACTCGGAAGCGGCCTTGGAAAAGGAATCAGCGAATTTAAAAAAGCCATAGCCGGCGACAAACCGGAAGAAGAGCAAAAGCAGATCAAGGAAGGCGAAGCTAGTTCGGCGGATACAAAGCCCGATGAACCCAAATAAGGATTAGCGGGTTCAGGGAAGCATATCAGGGAGTAGTAAATGTTTGGAATAGGTTTTGAACACCTCCTTGTGATTATGGTTGTCCTCCTTTTGGTGGTCGGACCCGACAAGCTGCCCGACGTGGCCAGAGCGCTTGGCCGAGGGTACGCCGAGTTCAAACGAACGATGGACGAGTTGAAGAGTACGATGGACCAGGACGACACGGTCCGCGGACTAAGAGAGGAATTCCGTTCGGCCCAGCGGGAGGTGAATCTGAAAAGACATTTGGCGAAAAACATCATCATGGATCAGGGAACCGCAATCAAAGCGCAGGTCTATGATGAACCAAAGAAAGCACTCGAAGAAGCCATGGTTGCAGGAAGCACAACGGAGGCCCCCGCAATTGAGCCCGGTGAGGCCCAAACCTCTTCGCCCAAGGCCGGCGAAACCGAAGCCGAGGCGCCCAAAGAAAAAGTATAGGGCTTACAAGTCTTATACGAGCTGCATTTTTTCTGTGAACAGGAATGGAAATGTCGGACGAAAAAAGCAAGATGCCTTTGTTTCAGCATCTGGAGGAACTGCGAACCAGGTTATTGATTTGCTGCCTGGCCGTAGGGATAGGGTTTGTCGTTTCCTATTTTTTCAGCACCAGGATTTTCGAGATCCTTATGATGCCCTGGATCAGGGCAATGCCTGCGGGGCAGCCTGCCAAGCTCATCTACACCGCGCCCCATGAGGCTTTTTTCGTCTATATGAAGGTGTCCTTTATCTCTGGGACAATTCTTAGCGCTCCGGTAATACTGTGGCAGATATGGAAATTTGTGGCTCCCGGCCTGTATGAAAACGAAAAGAGGTACATGCTGCCGGTTATTTTATTTTCGAGCTACTGTTTTATTTCCGGCGTTCTGTTTGGTTATTTCGTGGTCATCCCGGT
>JBKQTS010000265.1:0-22948 GCA_052143075.1 Syntrophobacteraceae bacterium
ATAAGGCCCCGGTACTGATGCTGTTTCATTCGCCGCCTTCCCCCAGCACTCCCAAAGATGACTGTATCATTGCCGCTCAAACCGTCGTTTTGGCGTCCATGACCGCAGGATTGGGGACCTGTTACATCGGGCTTCTGAGAATTGCGGCAGAGAGGTCCTCGAAGGTCTATGAGGCCCTGGAACTCCCGGCAGGAAACACGGTTCACAGTATCCTGATTATGGGTTATCCCAGGCTGAAATTTCTTAAAGCCGTCGATCGAAAGCCGATGATAGCTCAATGGGAACATTGAGGTAGAAAAATAGACTGCTGAGGTCAACGTGTTACCACAGTTCGGCAATGGTTCCCGGCTTTCTTCCTGAATGCGAAAGCCTCTTATCGAAAAAGGCCGTGCATGAAAGGGTTACATTGTTGGGCCATGCAGTTGTTTTCGTAAAACATCGCATGAGTATCGGCATACTGGCAAAGAGTAAATACCGCGCTTTTCTGATGTAGAAACTGCTGTTCGGCTACTCGACTCGCCACCTTTCGGATGCAGAATGCAAAGAGCTATCTGGCATTTTCGCAAGCCAAGACGCGCTCAAGCATTTCAAGTGACGGTTTCTAAACATGTGGATCAAGACGGACCCCAAACCAGGCCGGGTACGTTTTGTAGCGTTTTCTGAAGCTTATTGGCGGCGTGATGCGGGCGACTTATCCCTGCCGTTAGAGTTTCTTGATCTCTCCTCGTTGTTGAGTAACGGGGCGCCAAAAACTTCGCTGTTTTCGAATCATTTGTTTACCGATTCGCCGCTAACTGGCTCTTTCGAGATTGGCAAGATATATGGACTTTTGGGAGCCTGAGCCGGCGACTGCTCAAGGGATTTGTTGCGTACAGCGGCAAGATACATTAAATAATGAGTTAGAGATGAGAATATAAGTGAAATAATTTCTATATAATTACAATCAAACCGATAACTGGTATATTGGGTATAAGCTGTGCCTAATTTTTACTCCCCCACTTTACCTCTTGACATTTGCATGATCGTGTGAAATGAATTTTCAAGTATTTAAATCATTTTCATGCATAGTCAGATCACTGCTGTACGCTTAATTTCCAGATGATTTAGCACCTTATCAGGGGTGACAGTACCGGGAATATGATTTAAAGCCTCTACAGCAAGTAATGCAGCCGGCTTTTCTCGAACAAGTCGCCCTCGAGGCTCCGTATCTTCTCTCTAAGTGAGCGTGCGAATTCCCAGATAGTGACTCGCAAAGAATTCTCTGGATTTTCACCTTCTTATCACCTCAGACAAAGGAGTGTTCAATGGCAAAGTATCTCGCTCGGGGCAACTTTGGGGGATAGGGTCTTGAAGGGTTTTTCAAAGAAGGGGGTTACAGCCGAAAAAGGCGCATGGGGGCTGCCTCGAAGCCGTTTCTCCAGGTCATCGGGAAGATCGGAAACTGCAAGCGTCTCATCCGGAGGTTCCGGATGGACACTATTCCAAGAGAGGATGGCTGACAGCATGAATCCCGAACTTGCAAAGAATCTAGTCAGTAGAGTTGCCATGGGGGATATCTTCAGGCGCAAAGCTCGCAGCGCGCCGGATAGTGTTGCCCTTGTTGAAAAGCGGGACGGAGAGAAAATCCGCCTTACTTACCGGGAGCTAAATGATCGCCTAAATCGCTTTGCGAGGGGAATCCGCGGGCTCGGATTAAAGAAAGGTGGCAGGGTTGCGGCGCTTTGTCTGAATTCGCACGAATACGTCATAACCGGTCTTGGGCTTGCGAAGGGAGGTTTCGTGTGGGTGCCGATGAATGCTGCGCTCAGTCCAAAAGACATTGCCTGGATGATCAATGACTCGAAGGCGCAGGTCCTTGTCGTCGATGACCAGATGGTCCCGAAAGTCTTGCAGATTATGGATAATATCAACACCGTAAAGCATTTCATATCCATCCCCGTCCCTCGAAAAACAGATTCAGAACAGTTTGTTGACTTCCATGGTTTCATCGAGGACCAATCGCCTCAGGAGGTCGAAGATGTAATCATCAATGACCGTGATCCCTGGCAGATTCTTTATACAAGCGGAACCACAGCAGATCCCAAGGGAGTCGTCACATCACACCTGGCTGCCTTTATAATGTCTCTTACAAATCTGATCGGACTTGAGATTGCATCCGATTTACATAATCTGTTGGTCTTGCCGTTTTTTCATTGTGCGGCACAAACACTTGCTTACAGCAGTTTTCATTGCGGCTCCAAGAATGTGGTCATCCGCGGATTTGACCCCAAGATAGTACTGGAGGCCATTGAGGAAGAGGGTATTTCCTGCGCCCTCCTGCTTCCCATGATGTGGCGGGCCCTGCTCGACCATCCTGATTTTGATCGCTACAACCTCTCTTCTCTGAAGCGGGGTATGTACGCAATGTCGCCCATGGATCCGCGAACCCTTAAAGAGTGCGTTTTGAGATTCAGAAATGCGGGGTTCTTTCTGGGCACTGGGCAGACCGAATGCTGGCCCTCTACCAACTTTTTCAAACCCATCTGGCAATTGATCAAAAGTGGCAACTTCTGGGGCGAATCGGCTTTGACCCTGGATACGGCCATTATGGACGAAGCCGGAAACTTGCTGGCGCCGGGAAATATGGGTGAAATCGTGTGGCGATCTCCGGGCGCCATGATTGAGTATTCCAATAATCCTGAAGCCACGGAACAATCCCGCGAATTTGGCTGGCATCACTCCGGTGATTTGGGAATGTTTGATGAAGACGGTCTTCTTATGTTCGTGGATCGAAAAAAGGACTTGATTAAATCCGGCGGGGAAAACGTTGCTTCCCTGAAAGTGGAAAGGTTTCTTCTCGGGATTCTCGAGATTCAAGCCGCCGCGGTGATTGGACTACCACACGCAACATGGGGTGAGGCCGTAACGGCATTTGTCGTTCCCAAAGAAGGCTCTGAGATCACGGAAAACGACATCTTGTCCTCCTGCAGGAAGAATCTCGCAGTTTTCGAGATTCCCAAGAAAGTCGTCTTTGTCGATAAACTGCCGAGCACTTCTACCGGAAAAATTGAAAAGTACAAACTGAGGGAAAAGCATCAGGCGCTCTACAAAGAGTAAGGGTTTCAACTTCTTATAGTAATGGAGGAAAAGGTGGATTTTACGCTGAGTGATGAGCACAGGATATTGCAGGAAAGTGTAAGGCGCTTTGCCAGCCGGGAGATTTGGCCCATCGCTGCGGAAATCGATGAAAAGGACGAGTGGCCGGAGGGGATGTGGCAAAAATTAGCGGATCTTGGTATCATGGGGATCACGGCGGATGTGGAATATGGTGGAGGAGGCGCAGATCTCCTGTCCGCAATCATCGTACTCGAGGAACTCTCCAAGGCGAGTCCGGCCATTGCCCTCTCATGGGGTGCTCACTCGATCCTCTGTGTCCAAAATTTAAACCGTAATGCCAATCAAAAGCAGAAAGAACGGTATCTTGCTCCCCTCTGTTCGGGTGAGCACATCGGGGCTCTGGGCCTCACCGAGCCCAATGCTGGATCCGATGCGGTCAACATTCAAACCTCAGCGGTTCGGGATGGGGACCACTACGTGGTGAACGGGACCAAAATGTTCATCACTAACGGCTCGGTGGCCAATACTATCGTTCTCTACGCAAAAACGGACAAGTCCAAAGGAGCTAAAGGGATCACCGCTTTCATACTGGATACCTCATCGCCCGGATTTTCCGTTTCCAAAAAATTGAAAAAATATGGTCACAGGGGCTCGCCGACAGCCGAGCTCATTCTCCAGGACTGCGTCATTTCTGCGGAAAACGTTCTCGGTGAAGAGAACAACGGGATCGATGTGCTGATGTCGGGCCTGGATGTTGAGCGGGCTTTTTATGCTGGTGAAGCACTGGGAAGTGCGGAAGCCTGTCTGCAATTGTCGCTCAAGTATGCCCGCGAAAGGGTCCAGTTCGGCAAGCCCATTGGCGCTTTCCAGTTGATTCAGGCAAAGCTGGCCGACATGTACACTCAAATTGAGGCGGGCCGTATGCTGTGCTACAGGGCCGGGGTCATGGCCGATCAGGCGGCCAGGGGCGGAAAGGGAACCGAAATACACCGGCTCGCGGCAGCTTCGATTCTCTTTAACGCAGAGATGGCCACACGGGTCGCCGATCAGGCGGTTCAAATCCATGGCGGCTACGGCTATATGCTCGAATATCCGGTTCAGCGATTTTTGCGGGACGCCAAGTTGGGGGAGATCGGAGCGGGGACTTCCGAGATCAGGAGGTTGATCATCGCCGCGGAATTGATGGGTGCTGAGGCTCAAAGATGACTCACGTCCTGCACGGGACATACTTGATCGAACCATGAGGCACAGACAATGGCAAAAGATTACGAATACCTGGAGGATTATTTCGTGGGTGAGACAATGATCTCACCGGGACGGACACTCACCGAAGCGGATATCGTCAACTTTGCCGGTCTCACGGGCGACTGGCACCCATTGCACACGGATGTCACTTATGCATCGCAAACTCCCTTTGGGGAACGGATCGGCCACGGCATGCTTACGTTGTGCCTCGGTGTGGCCCTGCCCTTGCGGCTGGGGTATCTTCCCCGATCGTTCATCGCCTTTTACGGGATGGACAGCGTGCGTTTCACTGCCCCTGCAAGGATCGGGGATACCCTCCATTGTGTGGTGGACGTCATCGAACTAATGGACAAGGATGACCACAGAGGGGTTCTCGTCACGCGCCATGCGGTCAAGAACCAGAAAGGGGAGCTTCTGCTCACCCTTGTCTCGAAGGTGTTGTGCGGCAAGAGGCCGAAATGATTCCAACCGGTCGGATCATCTTCAAGGAAAAAACGGGAACAAACCAATAGGGAAGACCAAACGAGCGGCGCTCCCAACGCCCCGCCGGGGAAGTTGCAGGAGCGAGGAGAGGAGGAGTCTGTATGCGAAGGGTTGCCATGGCTTCCGTGGCCCAAAGTTCCGGTATTGAGTCGAAAGACACTCTGATGGATTTCACCTTCTGGGTGGCCAGGGAGGCACTGGCCAAAGCTGGACTGAGCCGTGACGAGCTCGCGTGCGTCATAATCGGCTCCTCGGACATCTTCCACAGCGGACTGTCGTGCGCCAATTCATTTGATTGGGACGGCACGGGTGCCTTCATGAAAGATGGCTCACGGGCTGAGGAATCGGTCTTTGCTTTTATATACGGGTGCATGCGCATCATGTCGGGGGAATTTGACACGGTGCTGGTGACATCACTGGTCAAGGGCTCCGAGAACCCCGACAACGACACCTGCACAAGCTTTTTTGCTGATCCCTTTTATCTGCGCCCTGTTGGCATGAACGAAACCGCTGCGGCGGCGATGCAGATGAGAGAGTACATGCACCGATATGGCGTTACCGAGGAACAGTGTGCCAGAGTCGTTGTTAAGAACCTGGGTAACGCGCTGTTCAATCCCAATGCTCATGTCAGGAAACGGGTGACCGTTGAGGACGTCCTGGCTTCTCGATTGGTGAGCGATCCTTTGAAGACCCTTGAATGTGCGCCCAAATCCGACGGCGCGGTGTCGGTGCTTCTGGCGTCGGAAGACAAGGTCAGACAATTTACCGACAGGCCGGTGTGGCTGAAGGGGTATGGATGTGCCGTTGATCACTTTTATCCCGGGGACAGGGACTTGTTGAACGGCACGCTCACTACGGCCGCGGCGGCCGCCTACAAAATGGCCGGCATCACCGACCCGCAAAAACAGATCCATCTGGCGGAGGTCTGTGAGCCATACGCTTTTCAGGAGCTTCTGTGGTGTGAGCAGTTGGGATTCTGCGGGCAGGGAGAAGGCGGCAAACTCATCGACAGCGGCATGACCGCGATGGATGGGAGCTTGCCCGTCAATCCTTCCGGCGGAGTTCTTGCCATGAACCCCTATGTCTCGAGAGGGATGTATCGGATTGTAGAGGCTGCGCTCCAGATTCGAGGCCAGGCGGGAGAGCATCAGGTGGGAAAAGAGGTAAAGACGGCATTGGCCCATGCAACCCACGGTTTTGCTGGACAATGTCATTCCGTCGTCATTTTGGAAGGTTAGGGGGACCACACATGGGAAGAGCGGTCGCGATCATAGGAACAGGACAGACAAAGCACGGGAATCGCCGCGAAGTGAGTTACCCGGAGCTGGCGCGAGAGGCTGTAATGGCGGCATTTGAGGATGCGGGGATCACGCCTCGGGATATTGACGGAGTGGTTTCCGGCACCATGCCATCGATGATGGAGGGAATCTCCCTGACCCATCTCAGTTTTGCCGATGCTCTGTGCCAGGTGGGCAAGCCCATACTGAAAGTGGAAACCTGCGGCAGCACAGGGCAGTCGCTGGGCCATTGCGGCTACTATTGGGTGGCCTCGGGAATGGCGGACGTTGTCTTGGTGGTGGGGCATGAAAAAATGCTGGAGGGAGACAGTCAGGCAACCATGACAACCGTTACTGACCCATTCTTTCATAAGACGTTTGCAGCCGGCGCACCGGGCGTCTTCACAATGCAGGCGATGGAATGGATGTATCGGTTCAACATAGACGAAGAAAAGGCCCGGGATGCCGCCGCGCTCATATCGGTTAGCAACCATGACAATGCCCTCGATAATCCATATGCGCATATCAAGCTGCGCATAACGGTCGATGATGTCAAAAACGCCAAGATCATCACTTATCCTGTTCGTCTATTGGATGTATGTCCGAACTCCGATGGGGCCTGCGCCGTCATTTTCGCCGCCCGGGACAAGGCCGAAAAAATTTGCAAAAAACCTGCATGGATAAAGGGTTTGGGGTTCCGCGGCGACGAGTTTTTCTTCGGAGAAAGTGACAAGTCGGTCTGGGCGAGTGCCACCAGGGCGGCAAAAGAGGCGTACGACATGGCGGGCATCAAGGACCCCATGACTGAACTTGATGTAGCCGAGATCTACAACCCGTTCACCTATCAGGAAATGATCTTCTATGAATGCTTCGGCTTTTGTCCGCGTGGGGAAGCGCCCGATTATGTTCTGAAAGGGACATTCACCAAAAACGGTGTGCTTCCCTGTGATCCCTCGGGCGGCACGTTGTGCACAAATCCCATCGGGGCAACGGGACTTATCCGTCTGGCTGAAGCAGCGCTTCAGGTTACTGGTAAAGCCGGCGATCGGCAGGTGGAGGGCGCAAAGCTTGCCCTGTCCCATGCTATGGGGGGTACCGATCAGTTCAACGGCGTCACTATTGTCGGCTCAGAACTGTAGATGGGCGCCGGAAGGCGGGAGCGATCAAAGGAGGAGACCGTGATGGAAAAGCCGGAACCGAGAGTACTCAAGGCTGAAGTGCTTGTTCCCTATGAGGTGGCCGTGGGGCGAACCTGGAGCAAATTCTACGATGCTTTCAAAAATGAAAAGATACTGGGGACGAAATGCGGAAAGTGCGGAAGGGTTTTTGTGCCGCCCAGAACATTCTGTCCAAGATGCTTCCAGGAGATGGAGGAGTGGGTCGAGGTCGGGCAGGAGGGTGTGGTGGAAACCTGGGTGTTGGTCAATATGCCGTTTTATGGCCAGCGGCTTGAAATTCCCTTCGTATCTGCTCAAATCCGTCTGGATGGCAGCGATACAGGATTCATGCATCGCATAGCGGGGTTCAACCTCTCTGATATTGCTGTGGTCAGAGAGAAGGTGAAGCTGGGCAGTCGAGTGAGAGCCGTGTGGAGCACGGAGAAGGAGGGTTGCATCCTTGATATTGACCACTTCCAGCCGGTCTGATGAGCCGTCACGCTATGCACCCTGCAAATATGGGAGTAAGACCATATGTCCAAAGAATATAGAACAATGAGCAATGACGTCGCGCTGCCGTATCGATGGTCGTTGGGCCCGGTGTGGACCAGGTTTTTCGATGGTCTGAGAGAGGAGACGATCTACGGTACGAAATGCCTGAAGTGCAACAGAGTTCTGGTTCCCGCACGGCCTTTCTGTCCCGCATGTCATGCAGAAATGGAAGAATGGGTGGAGATCAGTGGGGAGGGAACAGTGCAGTCGTGGACCCTCGTTAATAATAGCTACTATGCTCAGGTGAAAAAGCCGCCATATGTGATGGCCTTGATTAGGCTCGATGGAACAGACTGCGGGCTCTCTCATTTCATCGGTGGCATTGATGTGTCAAGCATCGAGAAGGTCAGAGAAAAAATACGTATCGGGACACGTGTGAAAGTCAAATGGAGAGAAGAAAAAAACGCGGATATCTATGATATCGCATATTTTGAACCTGCCGGGTGATTGGAAATTGCTTGCTCAAGTAGTTTCTCGCCACAGAGAAGCAGGCCGGGAGCAGAACCCGCCTTTTTGCCAAATTAAAAGGGGTGGGGTTGGCGGCGGCCGCGGAAGTAAATAGATCTCTCCTGGAACTTGAAATCTCGAAGTCCCGAAAATTTGCCACGTCCAGATCATACATTCACGAAACCGAGGCAGACTGCAGGTTCAACCTTCTGGCAAGTAGGTGAAATTTCGCGGTGCCTGTCCTGGCGGCCTCAAGAAAATACGTTTTTGGCGCTTGGATCTAAGGAGCATCGCACGGAGCTAAAGCCAAAGATCAGAGTAACAACAACCAGCAGCCCCTGATTCCTAGTAGTTTTGTGTGTATATCAATAATGTGGATCACAAATAATTACGACTCGCCTTTCCCACTCACTCACTCCATTCAATCTGGTGGTAAGACTTGATGTTGACCCCCTTTACACCGGGAATGCCGCCGACGATTCTTTCCATCTCCTGGACTACCGCGGGGTCTTTCATGATCTTGCTGCTGGCCCCGAGAGTGACAACGCCGTCGCGCACGAATACTTCGATGTCGGGTTTGAGTTCGAGCAGGGTTGTTTTTACTTCGGATGCCAGCACCAGGTCTTCCATCGCCTTCTGAGACTCAGGGGTGGTCTTGAAAGTGTCCAGCCCCACGGTATGGCAGATCACGTCCACCGCGTCATCTACTGTTATCTTCCGCACGCGGATCACGAGATCGTACAAAATCGGATCGGTGGTATCTATCCCGTATAGATTCTGGCTCCATTTGCGCCTTGCGAGGTCGTCCTTTTTGAGCCGTTCCAAGGCGGTCTCATAGGAAATATTTTCCCGGTCCATTATTATCTGGATCCGGTCCTTCATATCCGCAACAATACGAACCTTGAGGACGTGGGAGATACCCTTGACATAGAAATGTCCGGCCAGCCCATGGTACACTACGTTGTCTCTCTGGAAGAACTTCAAAAGCGCGGACTGAAAGTATATTATGAACTTCTCCTTACCGTAGGAGAACCTTTCCAGGATGCTGGGAGCGTCATGTACTGCCTTCAGCAGCTTCAATTCGGGGATGTTGAACTCTTTTGAAGCCCCCAGAATGACCTCGCGAGCGTAACACTGATAGCCCAGCTTTTGAGCTACTTTCTCGGCCACTTCTTTCCCGTAGCTAAACGAGCCTCTTGAAATAGTTATAATTGCCATTTGCGCCTTCCCTCCTTTTGTCGAACTAAGGCAGTATGACCAAAAATGTATCAGATTTTGCGTTACGCATTTGAAACGCATTGTGGGCTTGAATTCTGCCCGATAGGACTTCTTGAACAGACCAAACGCCCTAAAAACCATACTGATTCCTGATTTAAGATGCAAGTGATATGTCGTTTAGCACATTCTTGGTACTTTCATGACAAACGACTATCTCAGCGATTAAGAACACATCGTTCAATACCGGTTTGAGGTCCCCGAGCCACTTTCCCATTGATGGGCATTAAGACGAAAGCGGTTGACCGGTCAAGGGTTAGGAGTCTGAAGGAGAAGGGGGAATTTGAGGCCGCTTCCGTCAAGCCGTTCATTAAAGCTCACCCTCTATCCGAACAAGGGGCCAAATTCTAAAAGGGCACAGCTTTAGGATTTTCCACAGAACAAAAGGCAACTTTTCTTCGAAAACGAAAGGGGCATCAGAAAGTTTGGACATCTCTCCTTGTAGTTGAGAAATGGAGAGCCGAAATCTTCGCCATTTTCAAATCATTTGTTTACCGAAGGCCTCAAACTGAACTCTTTCCACGTTGGCAAGCTGTGCCAAGATTTTATCTGCGATTGCGAAGCGATATGGGATGTCGTTTTCAGAGCGTAAGGCGCGCCGTGGACCGGATGATAAGTCCGCTCGTAAAGGTTGGCGCACGAGTGGCTTACCATACCTCACGGAGCGAGGGGCACTTCCATATCGCGTCGGCTTTTCCTCTCGCCCGTTACTGTCGCATCTTATTCGCCTGAGCCTCCCGAACACCACGAGGGGCGGGAAGCGAGCCATTAACTGGGGGGATGGCGGCATGTCCTCAAATTGCCCAAATTGGTCTGATCGGCATTTTTTCTTGCGGGTTTTGATTGGAATATCGTATGATTTATAGACATTCGTCATTCTAAGAGCTTTTTAGGGTAGAATCCGACCAGGAAATGCGGTTCGGCTCCAGTTGCAGGTCAAGTTGGCGCATTATTCAGGTTACGAGGTCTCGTCTCGAAAACGGTCATTGGAAGTGCTTGATGACTGCTGTACTCACTCCATTCGGGTAAGCCAACTGCTTCCGTCGCGTCAGCAACATAGCGTACCACTGGGAAATCTCATGGATGTTGTGATTGAAAAAGACGGACCTGTCTTGACCTTCATATCTGATCGTCCGGAGCGAAAGAACGCTGTGGACAGGAATATGACCTATTAGAATCATTAGCATTATCCGTTTGTCGGTTCTCTGTATTGCATGATTGGAAAGTTTCATGGACTTTCACTTAGTGTGCAGCGATGTCTACCTTTGAGTCAGGTTCCGCACAGGTAAGGAATGTTGACCTGCCTGCGCTGTGAACCTGAGCTCCCAAGGCAAAATCAGGCACAAATATGCCGTTCGGATGCCCAAGGGACGTTTTGACCTATTATTCCGGTTAAGGCTGTCGGTTGTCACATACCCGCAAGGGAGTGATCAAACCTGTCATCGAGGAGGTATCCATGAGATTGTCGCTTCTTTTGTTCGTCTTATACCTGAAGCTCAAGAGTGCTGTAAAAAAGAATAAGGCCTTTCAGAACTACATCGGGATCGTGCAGTTACGTATTCTCATTAAAACAGCAGACGGGAAAAGGGGAAGGCTCTTCGTCTTTGACAAAGGAAAGGTGTCGTCCTTAAGCGGAGCCGATCACTGCTGTGATGCCGCGCTTGTATGGGCCGATCCCAAGACAGCCTTTAAGACGATGGTAAATGGCAGCGATGAAGCAACATTCTTGGCAGCTGCAGACGGCAAGCTCAAGGTCGAGGGCATGGCGTACTTCATCCAGTGGTTCAACGATGGCGTGAAGATCGTCATGCAGCGAGCCTGAGCACCGCATACCCGGCCGGGCTGTAGTAACGTTTCAAAAGCGGATGTGAATACTATCAACATCAATGCAGGGGGATGCTATGACACAGATTCTCGGTGGTCACCTAGTTGGAAAATATCTGAAGGAAGTGGAAAATGTCGATACAGTCTTCTGCATATCCGGGGGACATATTGAAGCCATCCTTGACAGCTTCACGGAATACGAGATACGAACCATAGATGTTCGGCATGAGCAGGCTGCAGCCATGATGGCTCATGCATGGTCCATATATGCCGGCCGGCCCGGGGTTTGCCTGGTGACGGCAGGGCCCGGGTTCACCAATGCTCTGACCGGTATAGCAAACGCCTACCTGGATAATGCTCCCCTGGTCGTGTTGTGCGGCAGGCACCCCTTGAGGGACGATCTGAGAGGGGCGCTGCAGGAGATGAACCAGATGGACGTGGTCAAGCCCATCACCAAATGGGCTGCCACCTGCTTTGAAACCAGGCGCATCCCTGAATACCTCAACATGGCATTCAGGCACGCCGTTGTGGGAAGGCCCGGACCCGTATTTCTGGAACTGCCCCCGGACATTCTGAATGTCAAGGTCTCCCTGGACAAGGTGCCTATTCCGACACAAATGACGCGCAAATATACCATTCATCCTGATGACTGGGATCTGAAGCTGGCTGCCGAGGTCATCAACGCGGCAAAAAAACCCTTTTTCATAGGCGGCAGCGGCGTGGGCCTGAGCTGCTGCAGCATGGCGCTCAGCCAGTTCATCGATAAGTCGGGGATTCCCTTCATCCTCATGAACTATGGAAGAGGAGAGCTCCCTGACAACCACCCCCTTTCCCTTTGGGACATAGGAAACGTTGGATTGCAGATGGGCATCACTCAAGCGGATGTCATCATTGCCGTGGGCTTCCGTTTCAACTGGCTCCTTCAGTCCGGTGCGATCATACCCCCACAGACCAAGGTTGTCCGCGTGGATATCGACCCGCACGAGATCGATCGCAACAGGGTTGCGGACGTGGGCCTGGTGGGAGATGTCGCTTCGGTGCTCAATCAGCTGCTCCCGCTCGTCAGCAGTGGCGATCACAGCGATTGGATCAGGACCCTACGTGCAGCATCCTGTGCATTCATCGATCCCGAACTCAAACTGAGGGAGGCGCCATCGAGCCCAATCCATCCTATCCGCCTGGTAGCCCAGATCCAGAAGGCCGTGGGCGATGACGCAATCTATGTCATCGACGGCGGAGACACCCAGTATTTCGGCCTTGTAGGTTTCACATCCAGGGAGAAGTCAGGGGTCATGGCAACTGCCGCCGGGTTGCTCGGCTGTCTCGGCACCGGGATCCCATTTGCCATGGCTGCCAAACTGGTGCGGCCCGATAAAAAGGTCCTGTTGCTGAACGGAGACGGCTCCTTCGGGTTCAACTGCATGGAATTCGACACGATGGTACGGCACAACATACCGGTGGTATGCGTCGTGAACAACGACACAGCCTGGGGCATGATCAAGCACAGCCAGGAGCTTTCCATTGGATGCGACCGCCTCACGTGCGCTGAACTCGGTGAACGTCACTATGAGAAGATCGTCGAAGGTCTCGGCGGTTATGGTGAGTTCGTTACCGAAGATGAGGAGATCATACCGGCAATAGAGAGGGCCTTCGAGTCGGGTAAACCTGCATGCATAAATGTCATGACCGATCCTACGGTGACAAGCCCGGCTACCCCCTTGTTCTACCAGTCCCTTAAGATGGAGTGATGACATGAAAGCCCTTTTGTTCAACGCTTCAGTCCCCAACTACCTAGCGCTCCAGCTCCTGGGGAGGATGAGCAGGAAGTTCTTCTACCACGGTCCGTTCGCCACGGTGCGAATGAAGGAGGTACCTGAACCGAAGCTCCCGAACCAAGACTGGGTGAAGATCAAGACGCGATTCTGCGGGTTTTGCGGGAGTGATATTAACCTCCTCATGATGAAAGACTCATTAATGGCATCACCCTTTACCTCCTTCCCCTGCATCTTCGGGCATGAAGTATGCGGTGAAGTCGTGGAGATGGGCAGTGCAGTGGATAATTGTGCTGTAGGCAATCTGGTGACCGTTAACCCATCTTTGAGCTGCGATACCCGCGGCATCGAGCCAGAGTGCCCTGTCTGCGCCGCCGGCAGGGGCGCAAACTGCGAGAGGTTTGCTGAGGGTGTCTTCGCGCCGGGAATGTTCACCGGCATATGTAAAGACATCGGCGGCGGCTTTGCCGAGTATATGGTTGTGCATAAGAATAAGGTATACCGTGTCCCCACCGGCGTGAATCCCGAGTCGGCATCGCTCACCGAGCCTCTGGCCGTAGGGGTCCAGGCGGTACTGGACAACAAACCTGTCGAGACTGACAAGGTTCTTGTCATAGGCGGAGGCGTGATTGGCTCAATGATAGTCAAGGCCATCAGGGGGTTTGATATCGGCTGCACCGTTATCGTGGCGGAGCCGTCTGCCTTCAATGCGGAATATGTTAAAAGATGCGGCGCCGATCATGTTATCCCGGGCAAGATCATAGAGGCTGCCGAGAAGGTCGCCGGTGCAAAGGCTTACAAGCCCATGATGGGTGAGCGCATCGTTCAGGGCGGCTTTGACAGGGTGTTTGATACCGTTGGCCATTCACCCACTCTACAAATGGCTCTCATAGTCACAGCCGGCCGTGGAACCGTGAGCCTGGTGGGTATCGGCAGGAAATTAACCTTCGATCCCACACCCTTGTGGTTGAAACTGCAAAACATCAAAGGCTGCTATGGTCATGGATACAATGATACTCCCGGAGGCAGGAAACATGCCTTTGAAATCGCTCTCGAACTCATGGACAGCGGGAAGGTCCGGGTAGAAGACATGCTCACCCATACCTTCGCGATAGAGCAGTATAGAGAACTCATCGATGTAAACATAAACAAGGGGGCTCACCGGGCGATAAAGACCGCTGTCAGGTTCGATACGTAGCCAGAAGGCAAAAGTAAAAAGTAAAAGGGCAAAAAGGGATGATTCGTAACGTATACGCACCAGAATCCGAGTGTCACGTTATCATCTGGGAGCGTGACTTTTATGTGAAAGCCGGGGAGACATGGGCAGAGAAGTAAACAAAGCCAGTCTCAGCTTTATGACGGGTGTCGGTTGTAAAATGTGATCGCTTCAATTGGATCTTAGACGATTCACTCCCCCAGTTTCCGATCTCATCGCACATGTTGCCGAGTGTTGCCGCTTCAGGGAAATTAACAAATTAAGATCATAAAGCGTTGTGCGCGGGCTGTTCTGTGGACTCAACATTCTGGCAAGAAATGTTAACTTTCGTTGGGCCCCTCCAACACTATGAGGGGCAGGGAAGCCAGCTATTAACTGCTGGGATTGTGGTGTGTCCTGAAATTGTCCAAATTGGTCTGATTGCACTTTTTCTTGCGGGTTTTGACTGCAATACCGTATGATTTACGGACATTCGGCATACCAAGAGCCTTTTCGGATGGAATCCGATCCGGAAATACTGTTCGGTATCCCTTAAGAGTCAAGTTGACGTATTATTCAGAATGAGATCGCCGGTTGCCCTGCAAGGATACCGAGAGTAGTTCGCAGCGGGGTGATCCGGCACAACATTGCCCCCGAGCATAGTCGAAGGTCGTTTCGGAGATGAGACACCTCTTATGGCTTTTGCTTATCGCGTGCATGCTCCTGGCAAGGGTATCGACAGCGCGTGCGCAGGATATTGAGCCGCGCGCTTACTCCAACGCCCCGGTTGGGGTGAACTTCCTGATCGTGGGCTACGCCTATACCCGGGGTGGCCTGGCTTTCGACCCCTCCCTGCCTGTGAAAAATCCGCAGATCGAGACCCACAGCACTGTACTCGCCTACGCGCGGGTCCTCGACTTATGGGGCAAGTCCGCGAAGTTCCAGGTCATAGCGCCATATACTTGGCTGTCCGGATCGGCGGATTACAATGGCCAAACAGTACGCCGCATGGTTGACGGTCTCTCCGATGCTAGGTTCCGACTTTCGGTCAACCTTTACGGGGCGCCCGCGGTCACGCTGAAGGAGTTCGCGGGCTACGAGCAGGACTTGATCATCGGCGCGGGTCTGTCTGCGTCGGTGCCCTCTGGACAATATGACTCAACTAGGCTGGTAAATATCGGCACCAACCGCTGGTCCTTCACGCCCGAGGTGGGTGCTTCCAAGGCTTTGGGGCCATGGACGCTGGAAGTCGCCGCAGCGGCGACTTTCTACACTGACAACAACGATTTCTTCGGGGGCAGCACACGCTCGCAGGATCCGCTCTATCTGATACAGGGCCATGTGATCTACAGCTTCCCCCGAGGCATTTGGGCTTCGATCGATCCCACTTACTTCATGGGTGGCCGCTCGACCATAGGCGGCATTCAGAGCAATGATCTTCAGGAGAACTGGCGTGTGGGAGGCACGCTGGCGCTTCCCGTGAACGCCCGCAACTCCATAAAGCTGTTCGCGAGCAGCGGGGTGTCGGCACGCACCGGGAACAATTACGATCAGGTCGGGATAGCCTGGCAATACCGCTGGGGCGGCGGACTTTAATGAATGGTTTTAACTTGACTGGACACGACAATTCTTCCCAACCTTGTAGCTTACGATATCTCTCCTGGACATTGAAATTTCGACGTCCTGGGAATTTGCCATATCCAGATCATTCATTCATGAAATCGAGGCAGACTGCAGGTTCTACCTTTGGCAAGCAGGGTTAACTTTGGTTGGCCCCGAACAGATGGCGATTCGAAAATCTTATTACGTACAGTGAAGTATCGCTTGCATGTTCTGTCCTGAAATCATATGGTTTTACGACTTTCAGGGTAGCAGCGGAAGTTTTCAAGCAAAAATCCAATTCCAACATGCAGTTTGGGTGGGGAGCACAGAAGTTGATGCATTATTCCGGTTTATAGTATTTCATTATATTTTTAATATCTCGCCACCCTGGCAAGGTGTCTTCATCAACGACATCCGGTGGGTTTTTTAACAGTTCAAGTATAGTAGTGCCCTTATTTTTAGCACCGAGTTTATAAAGATATTCGTCAAGATAAAAAGCTAATGATGCCGGCATACCGATGGCTTCTTCATCTTTTTTCACACGCGCAAAAATTCTATCTCCCGCGCCCAAATTAACTACAACGGGTCTTTTTAATTTTAATGGAAGTAATGCTGCAGCAAAACATGATTCACCGAATCCGCTATGTGTAGATCGAGGTATATATTTTGATTCATAGCAAAATGCATGCGCTATAAAAACCATTTGCCCAGGAATACAGTAAACAACCACTGTATCAGGGATAAAAGGGGTTTCTGACAACGGAGCCGTCATAAATCCTCTATGGCGCAGGAACAATTTATTAAGTGGCCACATTGCCTTCTGGACATTGAGTCCTAATGCATTATAAGATAAGAATCGTCGCAGAACCGATATGGTATCTTTATTCCAATCATTCGTCACCTGGCTTTTTATAAATCGATACATAGATACTTTCGCCCATCCATGAGCAAATGTGACTGGCGTACAAGAATTATCTTCAGCAGACATTGCCATTTTCTTTTTTTCATACCGTGAAGCTGCCAGAGCCATGCATAGTGTCATTGGTTTGCCGGTATCTCTGAATGGCCTGATAAATCCTTCTTGAAATTCCGAAAGATTTTTGACAAATTTTACCGCTACAATTTCCGTTTCAAGGCCAAGTCTTTCTTTTAATTTTTTTCCGATCTCCTGGTAATCTTCTATTTGGTATTTCATAATTGGCTCTTCTCTTTTTTATAATTTATACTCAATGTCTCACGGTTACGATTTGATTTCGATTATTCTAGACTCCCAAAAATGCATTCACCAATGTGAATCCTTGGCATGTTCTACTCCTTCAAGTCTCTTACATATGACTCGTGCCTCGAAAGGCGCTGCTTTTGTTCCTAGATCTCCTTGGGACTTCTCGGATAGGACTCGAAAAGTATGTGTCCGCCGTGTCTTTCCAGTGTCTCGTTGTTTCCATCTTCAATGAGGGTAGCTCTTGCATCTCTAAAAAGCTTCTCGGCAAGGTACTCTTTGGTAAGACCGTTGCCGCCGAGCAACTGAACGGCCTCATGCGCGTTTTCAAAGCACATCTGGGTCGCCATCGTCTTTGCAAGAAGAGAGTACTCCGCTACCGGGGGCGAGACGTTGAAATTGAGATTGGCGGCTGCTCTGGACAGGGCCCGGCAGGTCTCCACACGAGAGAACATCTTGAATATTCTCTGCTTGATTGAAGCATGCTCCATGAGCGTTCGTCCTCCCTGGACTCTCTGTCTGCAGTATGAGAACGCTTCCTCGAAAGCGGCCCGTGCCAACCCCGTCGATACGATGGACATGCAAAGGTTTGCGAAGCCCAGGATGGTTTCGAGGAGCTCAGGATAAAAATCGGGCTCGACGATCATGTGGGTCTTGGGTATTCTGACTTCGTCGAAGTAGATCTCTCCCTGGTTGAGGTCTCTCTGACCGATCTTGTCGAGAGGTTTGCCCCTTGATACACCGGGCAGGTCCAATGGGACGATGCAGACACCAGACCCGGCAATGCCCTTGGACCGGTCAATCTGAGAGTGGACAAGCGCAACTGTGGAAATCGTACCTCCGGATACCCATGCCGATTTTTGCCCGCTTATCACGTAATGGTCGCCTTCAAGCTTTGCCTGAGCGCTGCATCGCAAATCGGGATTGCTGAAGAAAGCTTCACCCAGACCCAGCTGATCGGAACCATGATCCGGCTCGGTAATCGCCCAACATCCTCTGATACTACCGTCCGTGCAGTTACAGAAAGGTATGGCGAACTTATCGATAAGCTGCTCGTCGTTTGACAGCACAGCACAGAATGCGGGAAATCCCATGACCGCGAGCAAGACCGTGAGGCCGAAGCTACCCCACCCCAACTCCTCGTACACGAGATGGATCTGGACAGGACTCAGCCCCAGTCCGCCGACGTGGTCCGGCATCAGGACTTTATGGTAACCCTGTTCGTATGCTTTCTTCAGGAAGTCCCACAGGGGCGACCCATCTGCGACCACCTCTTCATTCGTCATCCGGTCAAGCTCTTTAGCTGCAGGTCGCATCACCTGTTTTGCGAACTTATGTGCTGCTGCTCTGAGAGCCAGGTCCTCGTCAGTGAGATCGAGGTTGATATCGAAATAATCCACGGGTGATCTCCTTCTTACATGGTGGGCAGGCCGTACTTCCTGCAGTAGTCGGGATATATCTCCTGGCCCGGCTTGAGCAGGGGAATTATCTTCAGGACCTTTCCGACGGGGCCCTTCGCCCTGATCTGTCTCAAAGCCAGGGCTTTGGGAATGTTCACTTTATTCAGCCAAAACCGGTGGGCGGTGTCGAGAGACATCTTCATGGTGACAACCGGAGTCTTCTCCTGGGCTTCCTTGCCGAATAGAGGACCGTTCTCATCGACGTACATCGAGAAATCCGGGTCGTGAATTACAAAGAGGATTGTTATCTCCGCTTCCTTGACCGCCTTTCCAAACTTCGTTTCTGCGATCATTTTAGTCCAGAGATCTCCAAAAAGTTCCTGCGCAAGTGCTCTGTCCTTGAATACCGGCATTGATCTTCTCCTTCCGTTCATCATCAAAGAGCATTGCTATTACACGGAATTTGGGCCGACCTCAAGCATTTCGAATTCACTCAAGGAAGGTGAGATAAATCGTACTGTCGGCTTAACCGGGAAATACACCAGCCATGAGCTTGATCTAATGGAAGAGCGCCTTCGTGCCGGAACAAAGGTGAGTTGCAATGGATAATGCAATGAGGATTAGCCGGGCAATTACGGCACTGGAAGCAGCATATTCAGAGGAAGGAGACGACCTCGTTTCCAAAATAAGCGACTTGCTTGCCGATCTCATGCACTTGTGCAGGCAGGAAGGGATTGAGTTTCGGAGGTGCGTGACGGTCGCTGAGGTGAATTTCGAGTCGGAAAGATAGGAACCACGGGAAGTGGGAAGAAAAAGAGGCGGCATGACAGCGTATAGCGTGAACTGGAGAATCGAAATAGAGGCGGAGTCACCTGTGGAAGCCGCCAGGCAGGCTTTGGAGATCCACCGGGACCCCAATTCGACCGCGACAGTTTTTGACGTCTATGATGAGCAAGGCAATTGCGCTTGCGTTGACCTGCTCGGAACCGAAGAAAATCGAATGGGTCGCATTGCCGGGGACTGGCCGGAAACGCACAAGCACGCCAAGGCCGCCTTAGCCAGGATTTCCCATTGGGAGGACGATCGCGAGTTTCCCTCTGAAGATTGGAAGTGTGAGGTAGCAAACGGCGACACCCGCCTCGGATATAGTGAGTGGGTCAAGCATCAGCGAGACGCTAAAAAGCAGGAGCCATGACAGACACCGCATTGACATTCAGTTTCCCAGGGTCACGTTCGCCCATAAATGCATTTTCAACCTGTGAGGAGAAAAGCTTTGGAAGTTGAGAAGTCGGAATACCTGACGGAAGAACATTTGCTTTACCTGGATCAGCTTCGGGAATCGGGCGTTACGAATATGTTCGGTGCCGTGCCCTATGTCATGCTGCAATTCCCTAACCTAAGCGAGCTGCAAGCTAAGCGGGTTCTGATTTATTGGATGAAAACGTTCGGTGACAGGCACCCAAGGTAAGAGGAAGGGAAATGAGGTCTTCCACATGTCGGGCGCGTGTGCAGGAATAAAGAATGGGAGGAGTAGATGTTTGAAAAAGACGACTTTGATTTTTATTACCTCATAATTTGCAGCCGTGGCCCTGGCTCTGAAACTATAGTCGTTGACAATGTATCCGACCGCCGCGATGCCCTCCATTTTTACGAAGGCGCGGAGGATGAATTCATGAAAATTGGCGCATGTGAAGCCGGGGCGGATTTCAACGACGAAGGCCCGATTATCGCTGTACCCAGGGGAATTAAACCACTCAAAGCCATCTACGAATGGATTAAGCAGGACGTAGCCAGCTTGGAGGCTGAAAATGGGGCAGATATGTTCAACACTAATTATCTCCTCGGAGCTTTGCAGTTAATAGAGAAAACCATGGCTGAACACGGTGCGGATAGCGAAGAGGTACAGGAAATGAGAAAGCGAGCAGAGAACTTCGCACTAGAGCAGCCAGAACCCAAGAACTATCGGCAAAGTTACATCAGCGCCTGTCTCCGAGCGTTCCTGCCAAGTGAAATAAGCGAAGACGGCAACCCTTGGACATCCGTCAATGGTTGGCGAAACGTCGAGGTCGAAATCCCCAACAAATCTCAGTTTGAGGCCCTGATGGAAGCGACCGGCGAGACGGCGGAACAGCTCGGTAAATGGGATTGTGCTGTCGTGAAAGAAGCGGCGAAACGATACCTGGAAGGAAAACTGCCAGAACGAGAATTTCCAGGTTGCTAAGGGTCAAGGTAAATCAAGGTTGAAGGAAAAAAGGATGTCGAATAGGCCAAAAATCAAGAAGATACGCCAGATGCTCAGTGAGGATGAGAAGCTTCGGGAAAGTATCGCGCAAATGCAAAAATTTCTCAATGATAGGTTGGATCAGTGTTCACCCGGCGCCTACTTCGAAGCCAATTTGGAGAAAGAGGGAGAATTCTTTGTCCATACCCCTTCCAGAAAACTCGATCTTAAGAGCATTTCTACATTGGGTATGCTGATGGATAGCCTGACAGTGGTGGGTGAGCAATCTCTCATCAAAGCTGTTGAGCGCGCTAATAAGCTTCAAATTCTCGTAGATAAGACTCAGGACGAAATTCCCGACGAACAGAAAATGACCCCCGAAGAGTTCGCAGTAGCCTTGGAATCGGGATTGATAATGGACTTGCGGATGTTCCTTACTGTCCTTATGGATCTCCCTGATCCTGAAGGCGCTGTCATCGGAAATGTAACTGCGATGATGCTTCTGGACTACCTCAAGCCTTTCAACTCCAATGTTTCCGCTTCAGGCGAGCATATGAAATTGAATATGCCCGGGGAATCATACCCCATCGGGAGCCCGACTATCTTTTGCTACGTTCTCAAGTACATTGCTCTCAAAGACGCAGAGGATCTGAAAGCAGCCTTGGCCATTACTAACTACATAACAACCCTGCCGCTGTTTCCAGAATTTAAGGGCGGCGGCATAGCTATATCGGAAAACTGATCAGCAGCCATTCGGCCATGCTTTGATCTTGGAGTCCCAGCGGAAGCAAGAGTCTCTGTGAGAGCGAATGGAATGCGCCGGCTCAAAAGAAAATATCCAGCCCGTAAGGAGAGTTTTAATGTCCCATTCTAATTTTTCATTTCTGATGGCGCTTGATGCAGACGCCTTCCTGGACGATGAGGATGAGCGACGGGAGTTCATAAAGAGCGAATTTTCCGACAGGTTCGAAAGTCGCCTGGATGATAATAACTGGTTCCATCACCTCGCAGCTTTCTTCAAAGATGGGAGCTATTTGCTATGGCCAAAATCCGAACCCGGAAGTTTTGCTGAGAATCTAGATGAAAATAGATGGCAGGCTGTCCACCGATATGCGCTGCAATGCGTTGCTGTTGATTTCCGGCTCTTTGGCGCTATGACTTGGACCTTTGGTGACATCGGCAACGAGGGAAACCGGAAAATAGATGCAATGACGTTTGACGATCTTCTCTCTGAAATTTACAGACAAGTCCCCGCATCGCTTTCAAAGCAGTTTTCCTCCCTTCAGGGCAAGCCGGCCAGCCTGAGTAAAATTTCCGATGAGTCCTGGATGAAAGAATATGATCGACGGAAGATGGTCCTGATGTTTGAAGCGCTTCGCAATGCCAATCATGTTCCGTTCACAAAGTCGATTGTCACTCCTTACGAATACAGGGCGTTTGATCTTACTCTGGGTGAGGAACCAAACGCGATTTTGATCACAGACATTCACACGTAGATCGGAGGGGGATGGCACGGTCGGGTGGCCATACCAATAATTGCCCGAGAGAGTTGAAATGAGGTATATGAATCGGGAAGAAGCATCATGGCGACACAAAAAGAGCTTGAACGCCTCGTTCGGGTGGTTGGGAGTCCGAAATGCTTGTATCGGGCCTGACCAAGGGAAATTCTCGAACTCGCCTTGAGAATTATGGAGGAGAGCAAAAAAGAAGCGTCGAAATAAGCGCCTCCTCCTCCCGCCTATGTCCCGCCTTTGTGAACCTGAAAGTTCCTCTGTCTGCTGGAGATGGTTCCGGCGGATTGTTCTCTGGTCCCGCCGCCAAAGGGTGATGTTTGAATTGCGGCGATCGAAGAAACGTGTCCTTTGACCGTAGCGGGTACTTTAAGGCCCGGGTGAGCGCCTGAACCCTCCCGTCTACCCGTGATACAGCCGTTTCTCGGGGACTTCTACCTCCAGCCCATATCAATTTGCCTAGAGTTTTCGGAAAGAGGGAAAATGCAGATATGATCCGAACCTTGAAAGTTCCGGATAACCCACCGCATAACGCCACATAGGAGAGCTGTACGTAACAAAAGCTGTTTTTCTGAGTGAAGTTAATTTGTTATGGCGGTTTAGCGCCTCTGTCTCCTTTTTCTTCTATCTGTCCGTTTTTGTCAATGAAAAAAAATCAGCTATGGTTAGTCC
>JBKQTS010000266.1:0-5535 GCA_052143075.1 Syntrophobacteraceae bacterium
ACATAGTGGAAGCGCCTTTGACGCTGGACCCTCGCTTCGTTCAGGTCCGGGCCACACGTTGCGGCCAACAGTTTGATGCTTCAAGTCCGGGCACGATCTTTTGTGAGTGCCCAGTTCGCGCCCGATCGTTTGTGAGGGCGCTTTGTGAGGGCGCTTTGTGAGGGCGGAGCGCAGCCCACCATGCCTTTTCAGTAGGGTCGAGGTGCGGGGCCAAGCCCGCGATAAACTTTTCGAACCAGAGGTGTAGAGGGCGCAGAGATCTAAAATTGTTACGCTTTGGTTTTTCTTGATTGCTCAATAGCTTTTCTCTGCGTTCTCTCCATGACCTGCCTATGACCAATGACCTGTCTATGACCAGTCTCTTCATGACCTGTCTATCACCAGGTGTATCTTTTCTCAGCCGCGTAACTGGCCGTTGCCGAAGGCAATGAATTTGGTTGTCGTAAGTTCTTCGACACCCATGGGGCCGAAAGCATGCAGCCGCGAAGTGGAGATGCCGATCTCGGCCCCGAGCCCAAGCTGAAATCCGTCGTTGAATCGTGTCGAAGCATTCACCAGGACGAGGGAAGACTGTACCTGCTCGACAAACCGGTGCGCCCGTTCGAAGTTTGCCGTAACGATGGCCTCGGTATGTTGAGACCCGTACCTGGTGATGTGGCGGATAGCTTCGTCCATGTCAGGCACTACGCGCACCGCGAGAACCAGATCGAGGTACTCGGCGTACCAGTCCTCCTCGGTTGCGGCGGAGCAGCCTGGCACGATCGCCCGGGTCTTTTCGCAGCCGCGCAGCTCAACGCCGTTACGCCGAAATTCTTCGGCCATTGCGGGCAGGAAACTTTCTGCAATCGCCTCGTGAACCAACAATGTCTCCATTGCGTTGCAGGTGGCCGGCCGCTGCACTTTGGCGTTGAGGCATATATTTCGGGCCATCTCCAGGTCGGTCTCGGAATCCACGTAAACATGGCACACACCCTTGTAATGCTTTAAGACGGGCATCCTGGCATTCTTGGCTACAAATCGTATCAGATCTTCTCCGCCGCGCGGAATCATGACGTCCACATATTCCTCGAGGCCGAGCAGGTCGAGCACCGCCTGCCGGTCGGTGGTTTCGACAAACTGGACTGCGTCTTCGGGGAGCCCGGCCTGCTTGAGCGACTCTCTTAAAATCCCTGCAAGGCGGAGGTTGGAGTGGAAAGCCTCGGAGCCTCCACGCAGGATTACAGCGTTTCCGGCCTTGATGCATAACGCCGCCGCGTCCACCGTTACGTTCGGGCGTGACTCGTAGACGATTCCGATCACGCCGAGAGGAATGCGCATCCTGCCCACCCGCAGCCCGTTGGGCCTCGTCCACATCCGAGTGACCTCGCCAACCGGATCGGGCAGCATCGAGACCTGCTTAAGTCCCTCGATCATCTCGTTTAGGACTTTTTCGCTTACAACGAGCCGGTCTATTTTTGCCTTCCCAAGCCCCTTGCGCTCGGCCAGTTCGACGTCTTTGCGATTGGCGGCGGCGATGGAGTCTCGCTCGATTTCCAGCGCCGAAGCCATCTTCTCGAGAGATTCCCGTTTCTGATTGCTGTTTGCAATTGCCATGAGATGAGAGGCTTCGCGGGCTTTTTTCCCCATCTCCAAGATTTCGTCCCGCATAAAATTCCTCCGGTTTCGATTT
Source organism: Syntrophobacteraceae bacterium (assembly GCA_052143075.1). Lineage (GTDB taxonomy): Bacteria > Desulfobacterota > Syntrophobacteria > Syntrophobacterales > Syntrophobacteraceae > SbD1. The sequence continues at coordinate 1,670 of JBKQTS010000266.1, forward strand.
GTAACTCTTTCGCATGCTGCTTAAAAAAGATTGAACTTCTCACTTACAGTAAAAAAAGCTCGTGGGGCCGTCACCCCGGCGGGGCCTGCCCCGGAAGTCCTGAGTCCGGGACCCGTCGTCTAGTGTAGCCGTCACCCCGGCGAAGGCCGGGGTCCAGTGTTTTGCTTTTAATTCACCTATTCACCCATTCACCATTCACCCATTCCCCCACCAGCAGCACGCCGTCAGAAGTTCTCGCTTGTGAGAACGAAATTGTCCCTGTGTATCACTTCATCGGAATGCTTGTAGCCGATAAGCTGTTCGATTTCCTCGCTGTGGCGGCCTTTTATGTTTTCGATCTCGGTCGATTTATAATTTGTGAGCCCTATTCCTATGACATTTCCGTCCTTGTCGATGCACCGCACCGGAGCGCCGACTCCGAAGACGCCCCTCACTTCCCTTACGCCGATGGGCAGAAGAGACCTGCCCCGCTTGATCAGCGCCGTTACAGCCCCATCGTCCAGGGTAAGCTCACCGGCGGGTTTGGGCAAATTGGCAAGCCAGACTTTCTTGCCCGAGTAAGCGCGCTCCCTGGGCACAAACATCGTGCCCAGTTCTTCACCGTCAAAAAGCCGCAGGAGAATATCTCTTTGCTTTCCCGCAGCGATTATCATCGCAATACCCAAAGCAAGGCATTTGCGGGCGGCATTTACTTTGCTCAGCATTCCGCCCGTTCCGTCCAAACCCGGCTCCGGAGCGGCGCAAGCCTGGATTTTGGCGTCCACCCGGTGAACCATTGGAATCAGTTTGGCGGAAGCATGGATCCTGGGGTCGCGGTCGTAGAGTCCATCGGTATCGGTAAGGTTTATAACGAGGTCCGCCCCGACAAGCCCTGCTATAAGCGCCGAAAGGTGGTCGTTATCTCCGAACTTGATCTCTTCTACCACAACCGTGTCGTTTTCGTTGATAATCGGCATGATACCCCAGGACAGGAGCGTCTCGAGCGTATTGCGCGCATTCAGATAACGGCTGCGGTGAGCGAGGTCCTCACTGGTGAGCAGCACCTGCGCCACAAGCAGATCGTACTTGTCGAAGGCGCCCTCCCAGGCTTCCATCAGCGCCCCCTGACCAACCGCCGCGGCCGCCTGCTTGTGTGGAATAGTCTTCGGGCGCTCCGTGAGGCCCATTTTGCGCATGCCGGATGCGACCGCGCCGGAGGATACGACAAGGACGTCCATGCGGGCGCTGCGTTCACGAAGCTCGGCAATCTGATCGCTAAGCCGGTGAATCATGGCCCGGTCGAGCCCTTTAGGCCCCGTCACAACGGCGCTGCCCACCTTGATGAGAACACGCCGGCACCGGCTGAATACTTCTGCTCGCTCCTGAGTGTTGTGCATAAACCGGATCGGTTCCCCGATTGGATGTCAGAGAATTTCAAGCCCTTTAAGCGTCAAATTCCAAAGCTATTTATCATATTCCCAAAACCTGCTTTTTACAATGAGTTCAAGGAAATGAAGTCAAGGAAATTAAAGAGGACTTCGAAAAGCTGAGATTTTTTGCCCATCTCTTCGCTCAGGCGCTTCGGCAAGGCTGTCCGGCCCCTGGATCGTGTACAGTCCTGCAGAAGCATGCGCTGTTATCGAAAAAGAGACCCATGAGCATATCACAAGCATCCATCCAAGAGACTTCAATGCAAATTTTTCAGGCGAGGCTAGGTGCGAATAGAATGAAAAATTCAGCCCCGTAGACTTCGATTCCGCACCCAACTCTCCGGGCAGCAGGAAGCGGCAAAGCCGCTTGCCTCTTCTTGCTTCATCCCTCCTGATGATATGAAATGAACCGATTTGATACTGTTTTCGGATTTTTCTAGATGTTTAGATCTCGTTTTTACCACAAAGGGCTTGGCGCTGCATACGCCTCGCGGAGCGTCGGTATTTCAGGAGGCTGTTCGGCCCCCGGATCAGGTCCGGGGACAGGCTCTGAGCATGATTTTATCGCCACGCAGCGCGGTGAAGGGCACCCTTCGGCGGGCTCAGGACAAGCTCAGAATACGAAGGGACGCGAAGAAGCGACAAATGGAAAATGGGGAGAAAACCCGGGGGATGTCCCCGCTGCAAATCCTTGCTCCCTCCTCAAAGACCGCAAAACGGGATCACTCTTCCTCGTAATTATATACTTGACACAAGGCAAAACCTGTCATTCAGTTTTAAAACTGGAACTGGAGATGACATAGCGGATCAGGTGCAGGCGATTGATGAAGAGTCGATGGAGGATGCCAATGCGCTCGGTAGTGCACGGAGCAGTGTATGCCCCCTTCGGACTGAGAAGAGTTGCCGAAGGGGGCTTTTGCTTGCCGATAACAATCAGAGTTATCAGCCGGCTTTATTTGAGCAGCTTATTGCTGACCCCCATGCATACTGCCTTGCAGGCCGTAGTTTATCTGGTGTTCTCCATTCGTGCACTCACTAAGATAGCTTGCACATTGTTGCGTCATTCCTTTCTTCTCAACGGCGGCCGATATCTCCTTATGTGCGTCCAGCATCATTTTTGAGCCACTTTTTACCATTGCCTGGCCTTCCGACATTGTGCTGCCGGTCATCATACTTTCGCCTTTGGTTATCATATCATAGCCGTCCGTCATCTTCTTTTCCGCCGCCGTCATTTCTGCGTCTTTCATTCCTTTCTTGGTCATTAAATCCATTATCATTTTGTTTCCATCCATCATCTTCTTTGCACCTTCCATTATCGCATTCTGACCTTCCTTGTTTCCCTGGTCACTTTCCGCAGCATGCAGAAATCCAGCGACAGCGAAAACGCCGATGGACAGAAGGACGATTAAAGAAGTTGCCAAAAACCTGCTGCGACTTTTCATTGTGATATCTCCTCTCTTACGGTGATTGGGAATAAAAGCTCTATGACGGATCTCTGGCCTTTGTCATCCGACAGCACTATGAATCAGTAATGGAATCACCACCTCTCAAATTAGGCCCCCCCTTCCTGCTGTTCAGCATCAGAGCGTGTTGAATGTTTAAGTAAAAGAGATCATAATGATAAAAATGCCCTGTTGGAAAGCTGCTGATTCTCGACCTGTGACCCGGATTCCCCTGTAATGGCGAGTATCGATTCGGTGCTTGCTGATAAGCGGCAAAAAAGGAGAAAGCCAAGTAGGGTTCCTGGCTTTCCAGGGTGTATAATAAAAGGGTCCCCAAACCAAAACTTAAGACTGAGGGATCATCCGTAAAGATTCAGTATAGCAGATTTCCCCCTTTTGAAAATCAGGCCACGAGTGTATTTTCCATTTACTAATACAGTAGTATATGAAGGTGGAGTTCTACCGGCTGTTCCCTTTTCTGCCTGCCCCAACTGGGACAATTCTCTGCTCAAAAGGGGCGCCAAACAGACCATACGCTGACGGAATCTCGATTCGCAAATGCACCAGCCAAGACGCGCCGTAGCAGAATGCATTTCAACTGGACCAGCAGTTATCTTCTCCTCAGTTGTCATCACTGCCGCGGCATTTTGTAACCTTTGAGAAACCTTTTCATGCATAATGCGATTGTGACCAAGGAAAGTGCTGGTCGATTGCGGCGGCCTGGAATTGCTTCGGCAACTCCCAAACCTTGCAATTTCAATTCGTAACTAAAAAATAACATTACCGGCATCAATCCGCGAAGTTTTGCACTCAGTGTGGTATTTACTGAATATATTGGCACCTCACAGGGGTTTCTGACGCCTGGTGCTACACCTACGGTCAGAACTGCTAGGAGCCTGTCGGGATAACAGCTTTTAAAAATGACTTTGAAAACTGGGGTGATCGTTTTGAGGGACAATCTCTCGCCCCGCCAAGCAGAATTCAATAAGTATTAGCCAACAATAGGCATTCGCGT
>JBKQTS010000267.1:0-42525 GCA_052143075.1 Syntrophobacteraceae bacterium
ACCGTTGGGGCGGGCTTTATGCCCGTCCAGAACCTCGGCTGAAACTTAACTGAACCGTATTGCCCCTGCCCCCCTTTATAAAAGGGGGGAAATACGAAAAACATTACATTTGCAGCACAGTCTCTTCGCTTAGCCCACCCCACGGTTCTTTTCATGGTTTCAGGGTGTCCCAAGGGGACTTGAGTTGCTGTGGTTCTCGTTTTCTTTGCGTAGAGGTCCCGCGTCAGTGCGCTGGATTGCCATTTCGAATTCCGATTTCGTTTTGATCCTGTAGTGGATGGCCCTCTTTTTAAGCCAGAATATCCCGAACAGATCCAGCATCGTAACCCACAACCGGTTGCCTATGGAGTACTTGGAGCGCCCTTTGAGCCTAAGCCGGTGATTTACAGGCGCCTCCGTCAGTTTAAAACCTTGCAGAGCCGCCAGTGTGGGCAGAAAACGGTGCATTCCGGCAAAACGGGGGATCGACTGAACGCATTCCCTGCGGAAGACCCTGGTCGAGCATCCGGCGTCTCTCACTGTTTTGCCGGTCAGCCAGGTCCTGAATCCGTTGCCGAGAATGGATGAGATTTTTCTTTTGAGGCTGTCCTGCCTGCGGGCGCGATAGCCGTTGGCCATATCGGCGGCGCCCGATTCGACTGTTCGAAACAGCATGGGGATGTCCGCAGGATCATTCTGGCCGTCGCCGTCGATTGTGGCGATTATTGCAGCCCTGGCTTCACTGAACCCGGCCCAGAAAGCGGCCGATTGTCCCGCGTTTCGTTCGAAGGAGATATACCTGTGGCGGCGATCAGCGCGCGCAAGTTCACGAAGCAGAGCCAGGCTCGCGTCGCTCGAGCCGTCGTCGACCCAGATGCATTCCCATTCTGCAAATTCCCGCTCCATTATTGATTTTAATTCCTTAGCCAGAGGAGGGATGTTCTCCTCTTCGTTTCTGACCGGAATCACTATCGAGATGTCGATTTTTTCTCCTTTCATCGATAACGCCATTCAATTAAAGGGTGAAATTTTCACTCTTCACTCTTCACTCTTCCACTCTTCACTGTTTCCAGCATCGCTCTCCAGCGGTTCTCCCCGCACGGACGAAACCCTCTTTGCAACCGTGATAAACCCGGTGTGGGCCACCATCCTGTCGAAGGGGCGGGCGCGAAGCTGGTCAATCTTCCAATCCCGCCGCAGAAGCTCGAAATGGACTATGTCCCCAAACCCGTTTGTCTGAAGTTGCCTGTGAGTAAGCTGAATCTGGCCTACATTGGGACTAAGGCTAACGAGCAGCCCTCCCATTCGGAGCATTCCGGAGAGGTTTTTCACGGCGCGCCATGGTTCGGGAAGGTCCACGAAAATTCGGTCCACCTCGCACGCAAGGGAGACCTCTTCAATATCGGCAACTACGACGGCGTGGTTTTCAGGCTCCTCGCCGAAAAACCGCCTGATATTTTCACGGGCGTCCTCAGCGAATTCAGCCCTCTTCTCGACAGAAATAAGTTTGCCCCTGCCGCACATGGCCCGAAGCAGAGCAAGGGCGAGGGCGCCCGAGCCAATCCCGGTTTCCAGGACCGCACACCCGGGATAGATGTCACTGTAGAAAATCATCGCGCTGAGGTCCTTAGGGTAAATAATCTGGGTGCGTCTTTTCATGTTGAAGATGTAGTCCTGCAGGGAGGGTCTGAAGAGCATCAGCTTTGCCCCTTTGCTGGTAACCAGCCAGTCGCCTTCCTCCCTGCCCACTATATCCCCCAGATGAATGCCGCCAAGATGGGACGAAAACGGTGCGTCCTCAACTTGGACGAGCCATTTCTTCCCTTTTTGGGAAGTCAGCAGAACCCACTCACTCAACTCGAATTTGCTCATCCAACCGGCCCCCGGGGAAATGGAAATTTTCAGGTCGCCCCTTCATCCCTGTTTTTGGGGCCAATGTCAACCTCAAGTTGCTTCAAAAGCAGAGAGCGGGGAGCGGGAGCAGCCGGCGTAAAATCCGGTCTTTAACTCACCGCGTCCCTGAATTCGCGTTACTTTGAACATATCATGCAACTACCAAATCCGTAACGCCGTCCCCTGGAATTTACATTTTTCGAATTTCGGAATACACGTGAGTGCCTGGTTGACAGGTCACATGAAAAAAAGTAGTTTCGACTGTCGTAGATAGTTGATTCGCAACCCGAGGCCTGGAGTCGGACATGTTCATCATTTCATATTTTTTACTGGCGCTTGCTACAGTTTTGCACTATGTCCTCTATACATACATGTTGATCGTGATAGCCCGTGCGATTTTGTCGTGGGTAAGCCCGGACCCCTATAACCCCATCGTGCGCTTCCTTTATAATGTAACCGAACCTGTCCTGTATCGCATTCGCAGGCTGCTCCCGTTCGACATGGGCGGGATCGACTTTACCCCCATGATACTGATCCTGCTGCTGATCTTTTTAGATCAGTTCGCCGTGCCGACCCTGACCAGATTAGCAATGCTGGGTCTTTAAACCTTTTTCAAATTCCGCCGTTTCGGGCAGGAGTGAGTTTGATGGACATAGGCGACCTCGAAGGGAAAAAATTTCGCAAGCGCTTGATGGGGCTGGACCCGGGCGATGTGGAAGCTTTCCTTCTGGATGTGAGTGAAGAGCTTCGTCAACTCAGGGAGGAAAACGAAAACCTCAAAAAAGACCTTCAAACCCTGGAATCGGAAATAAAAGAGCACAGGGATCGGGAGAAAACTATTCGAGCCGTGCTTATCAGCGCTCAAAAGAATGCAGAGCACACTAAGGCGAACGCCGAGCGCGAGGCCAAGCTGGTTATCTCTCAGGCCGAAGTCAAAGCCGAAGCAATCCTGAATGACGCAGGCAATCGCCTTATCAGGATGGAGCAGGAAATATCGGAGATGAGGCGGAATCGAATCCAGTTCGGGGCCAGAATGCGCTCGCTTCTTGACGCATTCCGCCAGATGCTCGATGATGACGGGAAAGAGGCTCCACGTAAATTCGAAGAAAAACAGGAGCCGGAGCAAACCTAAAAAAAGGAGTCTGCCGGATGGCTGTCAAAAAAGAGCTTCTTGAAATCCTCAGGTGCCCGAAATGCAAAGGGCTGATACATCCAAACCCGGATGAAACCGGGCTCATTTGCGAGCAGTGCAGGCTCATGTATGAAGTCCGGGAAGATATTCCGATCATGTTGATCGAGGAAGCAAAACCAATTTGAGGCAGTGACTCGTGAATAGTGAATCGTGACCGTGAGAAACCTGCACTGTTCACTATTCACTGTTCACTATTCACAACAATATGAGTCAGCCCAGAGAACCCTACCCAGCCAAGCTTTTAATCCGGTTTTTGTTTAGCGATCCCGGGGCTCAACGACAAGCTCTAAATGCCCTTCTATCGGAATTCGGACCGATGGATTTTCTGTCAATGTCCCGCGCATTTACTTACACCACTTATTACGATAATGAAATAGGCCAGGGAATCCGCAGACAGACGGCCGCCTTTCTCAACCTCGTAGCGCCGGAGTCTTTGCCCGATATCAAGCTTCGAACCAATGAAATTGAAACCAACCTCTTACGCGATGGAAAACGGCAGGTTAATATAGATCCGGGACTCCTCAGCGCAGAGCGCTTCGTCCTGGCGACCGGGAAGAATTTTACTCACAGGGTTTACCTTCGTGACGGAATCTATACCGATCTCACTCTCGTTTATCACAAAGGAGCATACCGTCCCCTGCCCTGGACATATCCCGACTACCGTGAAGAGCGGTTCCTGCATTACCTTGAGGTTCTCAGAAAGAAGCTGAAGTTTCAGCGGGACGGGATATTGCCGCGATGATTGAACAGGTTGATTTTCGCGGTTTATTCCCGATCCACCTGTTTGGGAAAACACCACAGAGTAGAGTCTTGAGGTGAAAGGGGCATGCGCTGAGACAGCACTTTCCCGGAAGGTGGCAATTAAAGGTGGCAATTAAATGATCAGACCTGAACAGAAAAAGCTTTTCGCCGTTATCGGAAATCCTGTGCGCCACAGTCTGAGTCCCGTGATGATGAGCGCGTGCTTCAAGGCGCTCAATGTTCCCGCGCTTTACGCAGCCTTCTATGTCGATGAACTTGACAGCGATCTCAAGCTATTGCACAAAACGGGCTTCAGCGGGCTGAGCGTAACCATTCCCTACAAGGAGATGGCGTGCCGGCTGGCCGAACAAATCGACAAGACAGCCGAAGAGATCGGGGCCGCAAACACCCTGCGCAGAACAAACCTGGGCTGGGAAGGCCTCAATACCGACTGGATCGGCGCTTTGCGGGCCCTTTCGGCTCTTGTTGACGTCTCGGGCCGCAGCGCTCTAATCCTGGGCGCCGGAGGGGCCGCTCGAGCGGTGGCTTACGGCCTGCAAAGGGCCGGCGCAGTAGTTACGATTTCAAACCGGTGCGTCGAGCGGGGCAAGGTTTTGTCCAGGCAGATCAAGAGCAATTTCATTCCGCTCAAGGTTCTGGCAAAAGTTGTAAGAGACTTTGACATAGTAGTTCAGTGCACTTCTGTAGGACTGGAGGACACTGAAGCCTCCCCCATAGTTTTCGACTCTTTTTTCAGACCCGAAATGACCGTAATGGACATAATTTACAGCCCCCGGAGAACCGCTTTTTCCCGAGCCGCCTGCGACGCCGGGTGCACGGTTGTGTCCGGTCTGGACATGCTGCTCTACCAGGGGGCTGCTCAACTGGAATGGTGGCTGGGACGTCCGGTCTTTGAAACTCCGGCCATCGAGGCGATGCGACAGGCCCTGGAAGAAACCGTAAATGAAAAATATTCTTAAAACGATAAAACCCGTATCGAAGATAAATGCGCAAATCCGGCTGCCGGGGTCCAAGTCGATAACCCACCGCGCGCTCATTATGGCCGCTCTTTCGGAAGGGCCTTCAGAGATAGCCCACCCGCTGCAAGCCGAGGATACTTTTCTTACCGCCAAGGCGCTGGAAGCCCTGGGCGCGATAATCGAATGGAGGGCAGATTCGGTCCGGGTAGCCCCGCCGTCATTTCGCTGGCGGCAGCCCGATGCACCGATTTTTCTCGGAAACAGCGGGACGAGCGCCCGCCTTCTTCTCGCCGTCTTCTCAGCGGGGACCGGAACGTTTGTGATGGACGGAACTCCCCGCCTTCGACAGCGCCCGGTCGGTCCGGCCGCAGAAGCTCTCGAAAGTCTGGGAACGGCAGTGCACTGGATCGGGAAAACCGGGTTTCTTCCAGTGGAGATCACCAGCAGAGGCCTTAACGGCGGGGATGTTTTTGTAGATGCTTCGGAAAGCAGCCAGTTTTTATCCGGAATCCTCATTGCCGCTCCACTGGCCCGCAGAAAAGTCGGTGTAGAATGGTCCGAGCCTGCTGCATCCTGGCCTTACGTGGACATCACTCTGGGGATGATGCGGGAAGCGGGGATCGGCTTCGAGCGGGAAGCTTCCAACAGGATCGCGATCCCGGCGCCCCAGGTCTATGCCCCCCGCAATTTCACGGTCGAAGGCGACTGTTCTTCGGCTTCATATTTCTGGGGCGCCGCCGCCCTGACCGGTGGCGAAGTATTAACCTCACCCGTCTCGCCTAACAGTCTTCAGGGGGATTGCCGTTTTTTGGATGTTTTGGATAAAATGGGCTGTCGCATCGTGCTCAAAGATGAAGGGGTCAGCGTAAAAGGACCCGAGCAGCTCATGCCCGTTGATATCGACATGAATGAAATGCCGGACATGGTGCCCACACTGGCCGTCCTGAGCGCATTCGCAAGCGGAACCTGCCGCATCCGCAATGTGGCCCACCTGAGAATAAAGGAATCCGACCGGTTGAACGCGGTTGCGACCGGCTTGAAGGCGCTCGGAGTTGAGGCCGAAGAGCTGCCCGATGGGCTGACAGTCCATGGAGGCGCCCCTCTCGAACCGCCCTCCGGCCCGATCTCGGCATTCGACGATCACCGGATTGCGATGGCCTTTGCACTTGCAGGTCTGCGTATCAATGGGGTTGTCATCGAGGGAGCGGAATCAGTCAATAAATCTTTTCCGGAATTTTGGGACATTTTCGAAAGTTTGGGTAAGGACCGGCTAGCATCGCTCCGCGATGAGTGAACAGTGGGCAGTCAATAGACACTTCCGGGGCAGGCTTTGCCGGGGTGACGTATTTATGGTTTTTCGCCCTGATGTGGGAGTTCCAATCCTTTTTCATCACCTTGCTAAAGAAGGCGGAAGTTATGGGAATGCTCGCCCTGACGTGTTGTATGTCAGTTTTGTTCGTGCACACAGCCGTATTTGCGGCCGAACCTCAAATTCAAACTTCCGCTCAAAGCCAATTCCCCTCCATGGCGTCTGAAGCTCAGGGCGCCACAGCATTTCAACCAGCCCTGGAGCGCATCGCCAAAACCGCCGGAACCGCAGGGGTTATTGTGACCTCTCTGTCATCCGGAAAGGTAGTCTGCTGGTTGCAGCCAAAAGAGATGCTTGTTCCCGCTTCACTCATGAAGCTGCTGACCAGCTATGCAGCCCTTAAGAAGCTGGGTCCTTCTTTTCGCTTTACGACCAAAGTAATGGCGGCTGAGGAGCCAGTGGAAGGGGTCATTTCAGGAGATATCTGGATAAAGGGAAGCGGCGATCCTTTTTTCGCTTCAGAAAATGCCCTTCAGTTGGCGAAGGCGGTCAAAGAAAAGGGGATCAGGCAAATCCGGGGCAGTATCTTTGTGGACAACACCTTTTTTCGACCGATGTCTGAACGCATCTGCCTGGACAGTGACTGCGCCGGAGTATACAACCCCGTGGTCTCGGCAACGGCGATCGACTTTAACACTCTGACTGTCAAGATCACCGGCCCGGTAAAAGCGGGAAAGGCGTTCAGCGCCGATTCGGGTCTGGCGGACGGCTATGTCCGGGTCAGCGGCCAGGCGAGTTTGGGGAAAAAGGGGAGAAACTCCCTGAGGCTCCATTCTTTTGGCGCGACCGACAACGGCCAGGAACAATTCCAGCTTTCAGGGCGGGCGTCGGCACGTGTTCGAGTATTTCGGTTCAACGCGGCTGATCCTGCCGGACTTTTCGCGCATGTCATGCGGGCCGCCCTGGAGCGATCGGGCGTAAGGGTGCTGGGGACTGTGGCTAAAGAAGGGACCACGCCTCCCGGGGCCGAAGTGATCGTTTCTTACGACTCGCCTCGGCTGGCGGAATTGATATCCGGGCTGAACAGATACAGCAATAATTTCATGGCCGAGATGCTTTTGAGGTCGCTGGGAGGGTATGTGGCGGGCGCCCCTGGCGACTCACAGAAGGGAATTGCCGTTGTCAGGACCACCCTCAGAGAAGCCGGTATTCCGGAAGAAACCGGAACTCTCGACTGTGGGTCGGGACTTAGCCGTTTTTGCAGGATAAGCCCCGAAACGTTCTGCAGGCTTCTTGCCGCCGCCTGGAATGATAATGGAATAAGAGAAGAATTTATATCCTCCCTGGCGGCCAACGGTGAGCAGGGAACCCTGATGAGAAGGATGCATGAGCCGGGACTCAAGGTGAGGGGCAAAACGGGGACACTTAACGATGTGATCGGTTTTGCCGGCTATGTATCGGGTCCGTCCGGCAAGACCTACGCTGCGGTGGTCATGCTAAATGAGGTGCGCGACAGGTTCAAAGCCAGGCAGGCAGTGGACTCTCTGATCGAGCAGGTGGCGTTTTCCGGCCCTTGACCCTTTTATAAATCGGACTACATGGTCCAGACAGGATTTACAGGCCTTCAGCCTCTGAATATCCTTTTAAAGAAGTCATCTTCTCTAAGAGAAGCAAAAGATGAATGGTAGAGATTCGAATCTTGCCTCGATTTGGGCTCCCCTCCAGAAGGTTCTGATCCCTGCCGTTCTTATTGTTTGTTTCCGCCGGCGGCTTTGAAGCCCGACAGTTGTGACGGTCCGGGCGGAAGCGGGTCTAGTATCGATCGCAGGGACTGTCTGAAGGCGGAAAGCGCGGAGCCAAACGAGCATCAGCGACTCTACGAACGTCAGCGACCTGTGCTTTCACTTCTCCCAGCTCGTATCCACTTAATCCTGTGATAAGCTTGAGAATTCGGCCTTCCACCCAAGCAAGTTTCTCACGTACATATTCCAATATGTCCGGCATCTTTTTCCTCCTAGTCTAATTCTAAAAAAGAAGATAACCATCCCTATCAGTTGGCGCACGCCGAAGAGATATTTTCTACTCCACCGTAAGAACCTGTATTACCAATGTAAATTGTTAGTACACCATATTTGGAAGAAAATACCCGGTGCAAAAAAAGGAGAAAGCCAGGGGCGGGGGTCCTGGCTTTCCGGGGACGAATAGCTAAAAGATGTGAGTGAACCAAACTTTTAGTTTGGAGGGCGATTCATCTGGATTCAGAAAATAGCAGATTTTTTTCTTTTGCAAATCAGGTCAAGCATGTATTTTCCATTAACTAATACGGTATTGGCAAGTACACAGAAGAGAGTAGAAAAACATGGTCGTAAAAAGGTTCGGCTGCTTTACTGGATTCATTCTGCTGATCGCTGCGATTTCGGGATGCGCCGGTCTGCAAGGTAGGGGCGGGGTTGGTGCCGGCCCTTCCCGGGCTGAAGTAAAACTGATGGAAGCAAACAAAGCGCTCGATGCGGTAAACGAGCAGTCGTCTGACTTCTATGCCCAACTAAGTTCTGTGATCGCGGAAATTAATGAATTCCGCAGCCGGCCTTCCTGGAACGGGTTCGAGGAAATCCTTCTCGAGTATCCCTCCCTGCGAGACCCTGATAATGAAGAGGAGATAACGCCCGAAATGGGGTCCCGACTTTCACAGTGGAGTCTGAAGTGGAAGACCGGGTGGGAGATAACTCTGGATGACTACCTCCGCCTTGTGGACAAGTGCACTATACTCGAGGCAAAAAAACTGGCTGTGAGCGAAAGGCTGTTCGCGGTACAGGCGAAGTATCTGGCCGTGGTGATAATGGAATCGTCGGCCGGCCATGAAAAAGAAGGAAAGGAAGTCTACTCGATCGTCGAGGCCCTGGACAAATCGAGCGCGGAGTTGGATTCCCACCGGCCGGACGACTTGGGGCTCTACGGTTCCGGGCTGAGGAGGTAAGCGGGGACCAGGGAGCAGGAAGCGAGAAGCTGAAAGATTTTGACAGGACTAACAGGATTAACAGCAATGCTGTTCACTTAAGCCAAACAATGCGGGCGGGCATAAAGCCCGCCCCTACAGTAAGTCGTTGTGTAGCACCGTTCGGACGGGCTTTATGCCCGTCCAGAACCTCGGCTGAAACTTAACTGAACCGTATTGGGATTAACAGCGAGGAGCCAGGAGCGGGAAGCGGCTACACCTTGCTTGCAGAATTTTGCCCACACAATCCCCGGTTACCTCTCGCCGGAGCCGGTCAGGCGGGATGCAGCCAGCTCTGGCTGAATCCTACGAGATAACGGGAAAGTCCAGCAAACCACGGCCTTTCATTTCTCTTTCACTCTTCCCCGGATGTATTCCAGACCCTTTCGGAGGCGGTCGAGCACTGTTTCTTTGCCCAGTACGTCTATTATTTCAAAAAGGCCCGGGCTTATCGTGCTGCCCGTCAGGGCCACCCTGACCGGCTGAGCTACTTTACCCATCTTCATTCCCAAATCTTGCGCAAGCTTCCTGAAAACGGTTTCCAGACCCTTCTCGTCAAAGATCTCCAATTCGGACAATTCCGAGACAAGCCGCGCAAAAACCTCGCGCATCTCCACGGTCAGAAACTTGTCTGCGGCATCGGGATCGAACTCAATTTCGCCCACCATATAGAATCGCATTGCATCGGCCATTTCGGCCAGCGTGCGCGAGCGGGCCTGAAGAGTGCGTACTGCTCCGGCTATGTAGGCGTCGGGCTTATCAGGGTAATTTCGCAGGACCAGAAACGGCCTGAGCGGCGCAATGAGTCCTTCGGGACTTCTTTGCTTGATATAGTGTGCGTTGAGCCATAAAAGCTTCTCCATCGTGAAGATGCTTGGCGATTTTCCGACGTTTTCCAGGGAGAACTTCTCTATCAGCTCGGAACGCGAGAAAATCTCCTGATCTCCGTATGACCAGCCCAACCGCACCAGGCAGTTCAGAACGGCTTCCGGAAGAAACCCCATGTTCTTGTACTCCATAACCGAGGTCGCTCCATGGCGCTTTGACAGGGGTGAGCGGTCCTCGCCATGTATCATCGGCACATGGCCGAACTCGGGCAGTTTTGCGCCCAGCGCGTTGTAGATCAGAATCTGCCGGGGAGTGTTGTTCACATGATCGTCTCCGCGAATCACATGGGTGATCCCCATGGTGATATCGTCCACTACTACGGCGAAATTGTAAGTGGCTATACCGTCGCTTTTCACGATCACAAGGTCGTCCAGCTCCGAATTATCGAATGCGATGGGACCTTTTATGATGTCTCTTAGAACAGTCGTGCCGCTGTCGGGACTCCGGAACCTGAGCACCCTTTTCGAGCCGGGCCCGAGGCCTTTAAGACGGCACGTTCCCTCGTATTTTGGCTTGCGCCCTTCGGCCATTGCCGCGCTTCGCCGAGTCTCAAGCTCCTTGGGGGTACATTCGCACCAATATGCGTGGCCCGAAGCCACCAGCTTATCAGCGTATTCGCGATAGACATCCAGCCTTTCGGTCTGGAAATAGGGGCCTTCGTCCCAAGTCAAATCGAGCCATTCCATTGCATCGAGGATGGCTTTCACGGACTGTTCCGTAGAACGCTCCACATCGGTGTCTTCGATCCGGAGGATGAATTTTCCGCCCCGATTGCGTGCAAAAAGCCAGTTAAAAAGGGCGGTGCGCGCTCCTCCGATGTGCAGGTAGCCGGTCGGACTGGGTGGAAATCGCGTAATTACCGGTTCCATCTTAACAATACTCCTGTCGGCGGGTGAGCGTTAAGGCCGCCTTGATTTTCCGCTTTGGGGATACAGATCCCGTGAACCAGCGGGCACGTTCAATAACATAATATTGAAGCCAACTCAATCAAACTCCCGACATCAAACTCCCGGCGGACAAAAATACCGGAAAACGGCAATTCGGAGCTTGCCCATTTTACCGGCCTCTGGCACTATCCGGCCTTAAGCGAAAAGGCGAGGCTTCCTTCTTATTGATAATAATTGCTCATCGCGATGTTTTCGTATAAATTCGCTGAAAATTCGGCAGAGAGGTACAACTATGTTCAAAAAATTCAGGCTTCTTGTTGTTTTCATAGTAATGTTCATGTTCGCTTGCCACAGGGGAGGAAAGGATATCCAAATAGGGGGCGACATATATACGCCCAAGCCGGTTGTCACTTCGCCTTACAAAGTGAGGGTGTCCGACGTATTTAACGATACTCACCAGGTCTATGACGTGGACATTATCGGTCTTCTGTGGAACGGGATCGAAGATTCGCTCAAGAAGAAGGGAATGCTCTGGACGTCGAACGCCGAGGTTGAACCATACCTCATGGAAGGCCACGTCGAGTATTTCAGAAAAGGGGAGATAGTCGAACGCTGCGTGCCACGCCTCGGCGACACTGAGCTGAGGGTGAGAGTGGAACTCAGCCGGGGCGGCACGCACATAGCGACAATCGAATCGAAGCGTAAGATTGGCTATGGCAAGTATATATTTTCTTCAAGCGCCTGGAAAAAGGTATTCGATGAAGTTACGGAAGACGTAGTTAATCAGGCGGTCAAAAAGTTTCGGACTGTCCCATTTTAAGGTAGCGACTATATGCGCCTACCTTCTTCACGATATAAAAAAACGTAATGTGGTAAAGCCTTCATGCCGTAATTACGGTATGTTTATTATTGCCATTTAAATAAACTGTGGTGTAATGTTTGCTTTGTTCATTTTCACATTATTTACGTCCAATGAGCCGCCAATCAAGAATGGGAGGACGGACATGCAATTTAACTATGAGAAATTCAAAGACCTTGTCCACTACATCTGCCACATAGCGGATCGTGACAAGCTGGGTGCCGTGAAACTGAACAAAATTCTCTGGTTCTCCGATGTCGTTTCTTACGTCGCGCGTGATGAACCTCTCACGGGCGCGACGTATATCAAACGGGATTTAGGTCCAGTTCCTCGCGACATTTTGCGAGCTATCGAAGAACTGGTCCGCGAGAACAAACTGGTCGTGAGAGACGTTTCGTACTACGGCAACACAAAGACGGAGTACATTACTCTTCAAGAACCCGATCTCAGCAATTTCAGTGCTTCGGAAATCAGTCTTGTCGATAAAGTTGCACACGATATTTGCCATCACCACACCGCCAAGTCTATCAGCGAAAAAACGCATAACATTATATGGAAGTTGGCCGGCATAGGCGAGGAAATTCCATATTATGCCGTATATGCAGCGGAACTTGGCGAAATAACAGAAGAGGCTATAGAGTGGGCCAGAAATTCAATCGAGGAAGACGAAGGAATTTACAGTAAGGCAAGTTAATGCAACGTTATCGAATCAAGACGAGCGAAAAGGCAGCCCAAAAGCTTGAGGCGGCAGGTGGCGATGATTCCCTTGCAAAAGCCATTTTAGACGGACTCAAATGGAGACTCGGGCGCGATCCCAAACTAGGTTCGTATATTATGGATGCAGCAAAGAACATCCGCATGGTGGAAAGCAAAAGACGCACCCGCAGACATCCCATCGTCAGGGTGCTTTACCAGATTATTGATGATGACGAATATTACGACATGATAATCATAGACTTGCTTATAATCCCTTGAATCTCCTGCCATTTTAAACGTCAATAGTCTCATCCATTTCGAGTTGTATCCCCTCCGGGCCAGGGAAGGCTCTGGCGAAATTCCTCTTAAAGTTTGCCCAGTTGGCTGATGCTCTCATGACAGCTATCAGTTGCAAAAGATGGGCTCTCAAATCTTCCTGCCCGATATCCGCAGAAAGATGTTGGAAGAAAGTGGCCTCGCGTCGCCATGTCTTCTTGTTTTTGACAGGATTTAGACGGCGTAGTTCGTCAAGAACGTGATCGGGCAATTTCTCATAAACCAACCTGTTGGTGAGTACCCCAACCAGCTTCGGTCTTTTCACGCTTAATGGGCTATACTGCCATCCCTGGAGCCGAAAAAGTTGTCGATAATATTCATCGGGGAACATTTTCGCCCATTTCAACCTTTCCTCTGAAAGATAAAGAGCCAGGAATCTTTGAAGTTCATCCCGGTCTCGTACTTTTTGGTATCCGGTTGCTTCATCAACTAGGGCTATTATCCCTGTCTGGGCAAGACCCCGTACAAGGATTTCGCATTTAACCGCTATTGAGAGTTGATTTGCTTGAAGTGCGCCAGCATCTCTTGCCTCAAGGTAAACTTGGCAAACCTTTGGGAGCAATTCGGCTGAGTATCCGAAAGCTTTAATTCCCTTTGAGTTCCGAAAGCGTATAGGTCTAGTCGACTCCAAAAGTTCTTGTGAAATGAAGGGTTTAAGACTCCCTGCCGCCATGAAAGCTGGTATCCTGTCGACGGATGCCCCGGTTCCTGCTTTAGCGGTTCGGGCTCGGCCCAAGGCTTGCAAAAAACCCTGTTGAGTCAGAAGCCTACGTCCCCCTTCTAATACGGCGCAGGGGATAACCATGTCTCCGATCTTCAATTCCCCGGCGTGGGTTGCTTTCGGTAATTTCTCTTTTTCTACCATAGGCCTAATCCTTTCTGGATGGTCGCATCAAAAAGCATCCCGCCATTGGTTTTTCGGTTGTTGTAGCGATAACAGAACTCGTCAATGTACTTCGGAAGGTGTTTCAGGCTCACTTTATGGAACTGGCCGACGATCCCCCGTTTCAGGATCGCCCAAAAGGACTCGATGCTGTTTGTGTGGATATTGCCGTCAACATACCAGATCCTATGGTTTATGGTATGATGTTCCGCAAGCCTTTTCAAGTGGACATAGCCGGTGTACTCATCGGTCATAAGAGTTGCAGTTTTTATGTCCACATTAGCTCGCACCAAAGCTGACAGTTTCTTCGCGGTCAAATCCCCTTTTCTCACGACCTTGGCTTTTACGTTACCGTTTCTTTCTGCCATGCCCACAACGGGAGTTTTGTCTGTTCCCCGGCCCCTCTTGTGATGAGTATCCGAAGGGCTACCCTTGCGAGGCTTGCCGCCTATGTATGCCTCATCAATTTCCACAATCCCGGTCAGGAGTTCTCTTTGCTGATACTGCGTCATGGCCTCCCGGATTTTCATAGCAATCCGCCAACCCGTATCTTTATTCACCTGCAAATCGCGGGTAAGTTGACGTGATGAAATGCCTTTCTTCGCGTTCAAAATCAGAGAAACAGCGAGAAACCACTTCTGAAGCGGTAAGTGGGTATGGTGAAAGATCGTCTGAATGGTGACGCTGAAAGCCGTATTGCAGTTGTTGCAATGGTGGCGTTGTTCTTTCGGGACAGGAGTGGTATTCTGAGATTGGCAGTACGGGCAAGTAGGTTTGCCTCTCCACCTGACTTTTTCAAGGTGGGCGATGCAATCCGCTTCAGCCGGGAAAAGTTCGTAGATTTTAACGATGTTCATGGCCACTACCTCCTGATGGGATATAAGTTAGCACAGGAGATAGTGGTTGTCAAGAGAAATCTACTACCTTATACTGGGACATTCCGAAAAGTTTTAGCAGGTGAGACGGAGGCGCCCCGGACGGGGTGATACAGAACTATAAGGGAATGCGGGGGTGCGCTCGTTTCACCTTGCCCCCTGAGTCTGAACCTTTAGCCCTGTGCGGGCGCCAGTTTGTCTCCCTGCGATCCTGAAAACCCTGTAAGCACGCTAAATTCCCTGAAATTTCTTGACAGCTCCGTTAATATATTTATACTAGATTGTTTATGTTCTCGGGAAGGTGAGGCACATGCGCGTTCGCATTGACGAAATACCGGAATCAGGACGTACTCTGAGGTTTCACTGGGATGAGGATAGGCTCAGGCAGTTCCTTCCGCCTGGCGACCCTTTCAACCTCAAGCTTCTGCGCCCTGTCAACGTCGTGCTCGACCTCAACAGGCATCCGGACCATACACGAATTACCGGAAAGATCGAAGGGTCTCTCGAGGTTAGTTGCCACCGATGTCTCGGGCGGTTTCGACTCCCTCTCGATGAACCCGTCGACATCTACCTGGTTGCAGACGAACGCTCACCCAAGGCTGAAGAAAAGGAACTCGAACCATATGAACTCGTATATGAATTCTTTGACGGCGAGGTGATCGAAGTAGATCAGCTCGTAGCCGAGCAAATTTTTCTGACGTTGCCGGTGAAGGTGCTTTGCAGCCAAGATTGTAAGGGGATATGCCCGGGGTGCGGGGCCAACCTCAATGAAGAGGCCTGTCGGTGCAAGGCGGGCAGCAGGAAGTCTCCTTTTGAAAAACTCAAATTAATAAAAACGCGGTTAGACCAATCTAGTGAATAGTTTCCCCCTTGCCGGCATGCTGCACCAGCTATTGCGGGCAGATTCGAGACAGGAGTTAAAAAGATGGGTGTACCGAAAAGAAAAACGTCCAAAGCCAGGCGTGACAAACGGCGGGCCAACCACAGCGTTGCCATGCCGGCCCTTGCCCGCTGCTCTCAGTGCAATGAAATGCGCCTTGCGCACCGCGCTTGCCCGAACTGCGGGTACTACAAAGGCCGCCTGGTCCTGGAACTCAAGGAAGAGTAGAGCGGCGGTCGAGGGTGTTAAGCGAGTCTTCCGGATGAGAATTGCCATAGATGCGTGGTGACAATGCTCCAGGGTCCATGGTGGATACCCGCCCGCAATACACAACCCGATAATGGCTTAATCCCGCTTTTTGTGTTAAGGAAATAGATTCTCACACTTCACGGTTCCCGCTCCTTTGCCATTGCGATACCTGGTGGTTGAAGCCATGCAGCCGAAGCCTGCAGGGGTTTTCATGGGAGGTAATTAATTTGGATTATTTTTTGACTGAAGAACAGCGAATGATGCAGGGCCTGGCCGCGCGGATCGCCAAGGAAAAAATCCGGCCTATCAGAGCGGAACTGGATTTAAAGGAGGAATTCCCCTGGCAGATCATGAATATCCTAGCCGAGGCGGGCCTGTTCGGCGTTTATATCCCTGAGGAATATGGGGGAACGGGTGGAGGAATATTCGACAACTGCCTTGCCGTGGAAAAGCTGGGGGAGGCCTGTATCGGGGTCGCCACTTCGTTTGCGGCAAGCGGCCTTGGAGCATATCCGATTCTGCTCTTCGGCAGCGAGGAGATCAAGCATAAATACCTGCCTCAGATCGCCAGCGGGAAAAAACTGGCGGCTTTTGGCCTTACCGAACCCGGGGCGGGGAGCGACGTTTCCGGAGTTAAGACCAGGGCCCAAAAAGACGGTGACCATTACATCATCAACGGGTCCAAGCAGTGGATCACCAACGGCGGCGAGGCGGAAATCTATTCGATACTCGCCATAACCGACCGCTCCAAGGGTCCGCGAGGCGCAAGTTTTTTCGTGGTCGAAAAGGGAGACCCGGGATTTTCATTCGGGAAAAAGGAAAAAAAGCTCGGCATCCGCGCATCCGCCACACGCGAGCTCATATTCGAAGATTGCCGCATTCCCAAAGACCGGATGATCGGCCGGGAAGGAATGGGTTTTATCATTGCGATGAAGACCTTCGATAAATCGCGGCCAGGCATAGCGGCGCTTGCAGTCGGCCTTGCCCAGGGGGCGCTCGATATTGCGGTCGAATATGCGCGAAAGAGGGTCCAGTTCGATAAGCCGATCATAAGCTTCCAGGCTATTCAACACAAGCTTGCGGATATGGCCACAAAAACCGAGGCGGCGCGCGCCCTTCTTTACAGCATTGCCCGTTACATGGACACCGAACCCCGCGAGGTGAGCAAAGTCTCCGCAATGTCCAAGGTATTCGCCGGCGACGTGGCAATGGAGGTGGCGACAAATGCCGTGCAGGTGCTTGGAGGTTATGGATACATGCAGGATTATCCGGTCGAAAAGATGATGCGCGACGCCAAAATTCTCCAGATTTACGAGGGTACGAACGAAATCCAGCGCAACATCATAGGCCAGGAACTAAATAAGGAATACGGCAGATTGAAGGGTACTTTTTTCTGATCTTGGGGGATTTCAGATTGAGCGAGCAACGCGTTATCGTGGTAACCGGAGCAAGCCGTGGGATCGGCCGCAGCATTGCCGTGGAGATGGCCGGTCCGGGAAACCATGTCATTGTCAATTACAACTCCAGCCCGGAGGGCGCAAAGCAGACAGAGGCCCTTGTCCAGGGCAGGGGCGGCAGCTCGAGCGCCATGCAGTTCAACGTGGCCGACCCCGGTGCGGTCAAGGCAGCGTTCAAGCATATCCTGGATGCCCATGGTCGAGTCGATGTGCTTGTCAATAACGCCGGAATTTCTAAGGACAACCTTCTCGCGTTGATGAAGCCCGGCGAATGGGACGATGTTATGGACACCAACCTCAAAGGTGCTTTCCTTTGCTCGCAGGCGGTGATAAAACCCATGATGCGCCGCCACTTCGGGCGTATTGTCAATGTCACATCGGTGGTGGGCGTGATCGGAAATGCGGGGCAGTGCAATTATTCGGCCGCTAAGGCCGGCATCATCGGCTTCACCAGATCCGTTGCGCGCGAAATTATCTCCAGGAACATTACCGTAAACGCGGTCGCACCGGGATTCATCGAGACTGATATGACGCTGGCTATCCCGCAAAAATCGCGCGAAGCGTTGCTCTCGCAGATTCCGGCAGCAAGGTACGGCACACCGGAGGACGTTGCGGCTGCGGTTGCCTTTCTTGCATCCGATGCAGCCGGCTATATCACGGGCCAGGTTATACACGTAAACGGCGGTATGTTCATGGGCTAGACAGCCCGCGCCCTCAGGCCAGTGGCCGCCCGGAGACACCGGATGAAACGTTCGCAGTTTGTGATCGGCAAGGAGGGATTTTTCGTCCTGATATATCGTTTCGGGTAGGAGACACATTGATGGGATTAGAGAATAATCGGCGGCGAGTGGTGATCACCGGCATGGGGTTGGTTACTCCGGTTGGCATCGGCATTGAAGAGAATTGGTCCAATCTGATTTCGGGGAAGTCGGGAATCGGGCCGATCACCCGCTTTGATTCTTCCGGATTTGCGACCCGCATCGCTGGCGAGGTCAAGAACTTTCATCCGGAGGAGTTCATCAGCAAAAAAGAACTCCGTAAAATGGACCCCTTTCTCCAGTTTGCGCTCGTAGCCGCCCATTATGGGATGGAAGACGCCAAACTCAAGATAGAGCCCGAGATCGCGTCTCGAGTTGGTGTCGTTATGGGCTGCGGCCTCGGGGGGCTGCTCACGATCGAGGAATCCCACAAACAGATGCTTGAAGCGGGTCCAAAGAAAGTGAGCCCTTTTTTCATTCCGATGATTATCAGCAATATGGCCCCCGGGCTTATCTCAATCTACCACGGGGCAAAAGGTCCCAACCTTTCCTTACAGACTGCATGCGCCGCAGGAACTCATGCCATAGGCCAGGCTTATCATCTCATTCGGGACGGATCTTCCGATGCTATGATCACCGGGGGTGTCGAGTCGACCGTGACCACCCTCGCAGTAGCGGGTTTTAACGCAATGCGAGCGCTTTCGACGCGCAACGACGACCCGGAGCACGCCTCCAGGCCTTTTGACAAGGAAAGGGACGGTTTCATTCTAAGTGAAGGCTCCGGCGTACTGATCCTGGAATCTCTGGATCTCGCACGCGCCCGGGGCGCTCGGATCTATGCCGAAGTAATCGGGTTCGGAGTTTCCGGAGACGCCTACCATATGGCCGCTCCGGCTCCCGACGGCGAAGGGGCGGCCCGCTGCATGCAGATGGCCCTCGACGATGCCGGGGTAAAACCCTCTGATGTGCAGTACGTCAACGCCCACGGCACCTCGACTGAACTCAACGACAAATATGAAACACAGGCGATAAAGACTGTTTTCGGCGATCACGCTTACAAAATGGCGATCAGTTCGACAAAGTCGATGACCGGACACCTCCTCGGCGCAGCGGGCGGTATCGAAGCCGCCTACACTGCCCTCACCATATATAACCAGCTAATGCCCCCAACCATAAATTATGAATTCCCTGACCCGGACTGCGATCTCGACTACGTTCCCAATGTTGCCCGCAAGGCGCAAATCGAAATGGCGATCTCCAACTCATTTGGATTTGGGGGAACCAACGGAACTCTTGTCTTCAGGAGATGGACCGGCAATTAGGGTTTCATTTCAATGAAAGCGCTTGTTACTTTAGGCACTTGAATTATCTCCAGGAATTTATCTTGACAAGATATCTGGACCTATGCAATAGGAGAATCAGTAGCCATCAAAATGGTGAAATTTCGGCCTCTTGACTGATAGCTTCACAGGGAATTTGATGAGTATAAGAGATCGAACAAATTCATCTTTCAAAGAATTGGTTGTTGCGCCATAGTTTTGATACCATGTTTGCTTTTATGGCGCCGGCAGTTATCCTGATAGATAAAAGGGGGTGATCGAAGGAGCAAGACGAGTTGCAAACTGAACAAGCCGATTCATACTGTTAATTTTTTCTTCATTACCGCTGTATTTCTGGTTGTCCGAGTTGAAAGACAGCCCAATTTCTGCCCGCTCACTGGTTTTTATACGTCCGGCCTTAAACTCCTGTTTTCGTTCTACATCGAATTGATGGCTGTTCCCTGAGTACGCACACATTATTTCTCTCTTCGGCCTTATTTATTTTCCATTATAGGTGGGCCTCACCCACTTAGGCTTCGATCTAGCCGGACCTTACGCGGGTTTTCTCTTTAGACCCATATTTCCTATAAAGCAGTTTTTTATGTGAAAGGAGAAATAGAATGGCTGCTCCACTGGAAAAAGTGCCCGGAAAAGCGTGGGTTGTCACGTTCGCAGGTACTGCGATCAATCTTTGCCTGGGAATGCTGTACGCATGGAGCATATGGGGCGGGAAGCTGACCGTACCCTCGGCAGGCGGCAAAATTAACGAAGCTCTGCTCGGAACGCCCTTGCCCGGGATGGATTCAGCCTGGACGTACCTGAGCAACGCTCAGGTTGCGACCCCCTACTCGCTGTGCGTCATCATATTCGCTCTTCTGATGATCCCGGGCGGAAGGATCCAGGACAAGTACGGCCCCAAAGTCGGAGCTACCCTCGGCGGGCTGTTCCTGGCCGCCGGGTGTATTGTCGCCGGTCTGATGAAGAGCTACACCGGACTGATCGTTGGTTTCGGAATAATGGGCGGAATCGGCATGGGCATCGGGTACGCCGCTCCCACTCCCGCCGCTCTCAAATGGTTCGGTCCCCATAAACGGGGTCTCGTCGCCGGCCTGGTCGTTGGCGGCTACGGCGGCGCAGCGCTCTACATCGCCCCTCTGGCCAGATGGCTGATTGCCAATTATGGCCTCAGCGGCAGCTTCATTATAATTGGGATCTTTTTCGCGGTAGTCGTCATAATCGCGGGACAGCTCCTTGCGTGGCCCCCGGCAGGCTATGTCCCCCCGGGTGCTGTGGCTGCCGCAGCCACTCCGGGCAAGGGCGCCATGACGGCGTGGGACTGGTCGGTATCCGAAATGGCCAAAACCTGGCAGTTCTATGCGCTGGTCCTCATGTTCATTGGTACGACCCAGTCCGGTCTTCTGATCATCGCCTTCGCATCCCCTCTTGCTGCTCCGCTGCTCGGGGCAATGGCCTGGACCCTTGTTTCCTTTGGAGGAGCGGTCAATGCGTGTGGCAGGGTAGGGACCGGTTTGTACTCAGATAAAATCGGCAGGACGAACGCCTATACGCTCAACTGCCTGGTATCCGCCCTGTGCCTCTTCGCGATGCCTGCCGTTATTGGCATGAAAAGCGTTTTGCTGCTCTTCATAGCTGTCGGCATAGCTTACTGGCAGTATGGCGGAGGTCTGGCCCTCATGCCGTCCTTCACAGCGGATTTCTTCGGGCCCAAGAACCTGGGCTTCAACTACGGCCTGGTGTTCATCGGCTGGGGTCTCGGCTTTTTCATGGCAAGGCTGGGCGGAACCATCAGGGACATAACCGGAAACCTCAACTGGGCCTTTTATCTGTCCGGCCTCGTTCTCATTATTGCGGTCATCCTGGCCCGTCTCACCAAACGGCCGTCCGCTGAACAGCTACGAACTGCTGCTGCAGCCGCGAAGTAGCAAGCCCGGGCACGGCGGGATGATTTTCCGATGGTCGAAAAACCGCCTTGCTCAAGCTGAGGAAAATACTAAACACCGAGCGCGCCTCACGAGGCGCCGGATAATCCATGACCCCCGTCTTTTTCGGCGGGGGTTTTTATATCGTTTCGAAATTCGTTTTCGGGGAAACGCCGAAACTGATCTCTAAAGGGCCCGTTGGTGATAAATGGATCACACTCCGCCGGCCCAGAAATCGGCCATGATATCCAGAGCGCCTTTCTCCTGCCATGTGCCGTCTTTGCAAACGTAACAAAGCTTTTCATCGCAGACCTCGGAGTCCGGCTCGTAATTTCGCGTTTCGAATGTACACTCTTTGCCTTGCATGGGTCTGTTTCTCTCCTTTCCGTCCTTCTCTTTATTGAATATATAATAATTATTCCGATTGGATACTGCAATTTGCCCGAAGCAACCAATGGTCATCGGCAGGGCACGGAGAGAAAAGCTTTTTAAGCAGGGAGCAGGAAGATTTTGACAGGATTAACAGGATCTGCAGGATTAACAGAAATGGCTATGGAATTGAGGAATTGATGAATTAATCCCTGAGTCCCTCAATTCGCAATCCCTTAATTTTTAGTTATTTCCAAGTCCGGAGAGCGCTGCATTGAATGCGGTTCTTTTCATGGTTCAGGGTATCCGGCGGGGACACGATGGACTGCGGTGAACCGTTACCCTTTCATAATGCCCCCAGCGCCCTCATGACCCCTGCCATACCAGTTTCAAGCTCGTTTTGGATCTCATCGGTCATTTTACGCGTGATACTGAATTTTTTGAAGATGGGGGAAGATTCCGGCTCGATTCCTTTGTACTGCTGCTTGTCTTTTTTCTTCGCAAATGAGATGGACAGCAAGTCGGCGAGATGAACCAGGGAGGTAATTTCTTCATGTCGCCCGGCTTTTTCGGGATTATGGTGATACTCGATCGCCGCTGCTATCTCTGGAGGGAATTTCCAATTGCGTGCGATGATGCCGCCCAGTTCCTGGTGGTCGATCCCGAGAGCACGCCGTTCGGCCCTGACCATATCGCTCTGGCCCTTTATCTCGCGCAGGCTGGACTGAAGGTAAATCTTGGAATAGAGGTTGAGGATCGTGTTGCCTATGTCGTGCAGGAGCGCGGCGGTATAGAGCGTGAGGATCCCATCGAAGTGGATTCGTCGGGCGACTATTTCCGATGTGAGCGCCGTGGTTACAGAGTGTTCCCAAAGTTCCCGATCGTCCCGCGAACTGCCGGCCCCGTAATAGCGTACCGTGCAGGCGGCGATTACCACTTGAATGAGCCGCTTGTTGCCGAGAAGAAGGATTGCATCCTTGAGAGAGTGGACGTCGTATTGCCGGCCATAATAGACCGAATTGCCGAGTTGGAGGATTCTAGCCGAAATGACCTGGTCGTAACCTATAAGCTCCTCTATCTCCTTGATTGGGGCCATTGCTTTCACAAGAGATATAATTTTCCAGGCTATGTCTGGAAACGGAGGCAGCTTCTCAGCCGCAGCAACGATGTCTTTGACCAGCAATTCATAATGGAGAGCGTCAATTTCGTGTCCGCTCAGCTCTCGGATCATGTTTGAACCCTTACGTTTCTGATTTTGAATTTTCGCTTTAGCGACCGTTTGCCTCTGCACGATATAGATCGGCAAAAGGAGAAAAAACTTTAATTCTTTTATGATCTTTTTTTGAAAAAAAATTCGGATGGAAACTAGGGGAAAAAATGTTTTACGGTGCGGTTGACCGCGTACTCCAAACACATTGAACCCAGGGCGACCAGGACTATCACCGCAGAGGCAAGAACCAGGAACTCCCCCAGACTATGTGGGCGGAGCTTCTCGCCTACATACATTACATATGGCTGATGAAAAAGATAAATGCTGTAGGAATACACTCCAGCCAGGGCAAGCGCCCTGCCCAGACCGGGCGCACTGTCGAGGCGGTAGGCAACGTGAATCATTATCACCGATAAACCCACTGACGTGAGGCCTTCCGATAAGAAATACAGAAAATTGGGCTGGTAGGAAAAAAGCCCCAGAGTGTAAACAATTGCCCCGGCAAAAAAACCCTTCAAGGAAAGCAGCCGGCCAAGCACCCACTCGGGCCTTTCGGCCATGAGTTTTCCCAGTACCATTCCGGCCCCAAACTCCCAGAGCCTGCAGACAAAAAAACCTCCCATCTCATAGTATCCGTTTGCGTCCACTATATCGACCAGAACGTATTTTGCGACCACACTCGACAAGATGCAGAGTCCGAGGTATTTAATCCACCCAAACCTGTCCATGAGCTTGAACAGGAGCGGGAAAAAGATATAGAGCTCGATAAGAAGTCCCATGAACCACCAGGCAGGCACAAGGTAGAAGAACATCTTGTCGATTGGAAAGACCCTGTCGCCGAAAAAGCTCAACAGAAAGCGGTAATCGACCGGATCGTGCAGACTCGCAAAGGGAGAAACGAGGAAGACAAGGTGAGCCAGCCAGTAGACCGGGAAAAGCCTCGTAAGGCGCCGCCTGTACCAGACTGCCCGGGAAGTTTCAAACCCGCCCCGCTTTGCAAGCGAGTAGGTGAGGCCGAATCCGCTGAAGAGGATGAAAACACCGACCGCCTGCGGCCCCCGCTGGATAATCGCGGCAATGACTCCCTCGAGGGCACAGGAAAAGCTCCCGAATACCGATCCGTGCGCGCACTGGTGAACAAGGCCGAAAAGGGAATAGAACGTGATTGGCCAGGGAAGGCTTCCGCTGCCATAGGACAGCAGGCAATGGTAAAATGCAATCCATATGACAGCCAACCCCTTGACGCTGTCCAGCCATTGAAGGCGGCCGGTCGAAGAGTTTTGAGTTCTAAGTTTTAAGTTTTGAGTTGCGTACATATCTCAAGTTTCATTTTCTCAAGTAGTTGCATTTTCCACTAAGAACTAGAAACTCAAAACTAAAAACTCACCCAAGACCGGCCTCAGACATCAATTTGCCAAGAACCTTTTCCGCCGCAAAGTATTCTTGCGCAATTTCGCGCGCTGCCTTGGAGCTTCCTTTGTAATCGCTTTCTATAACGTCGACAGCCGCCAGGATTTCATCCATCGTCAGGAATCCGAAAAGCCCTTTCCCGGTTGGCAGGAACTTGCTGAACCCGGTTTCCTGCGTTATGACCGGCCGGCCGGCCGCAAGGAAGGACGCGCTCCGGTCGCTGAACCAGCCGGTCCTTGGACGCACCACCTGCTCCTTTGTAACCGTGAACTCGCCCCTTGACCTCCAGATATACTCCCGATACTTATCGATATCCTGGGAGATCGGCAGGGAAGGCTTAATCCTCCATCCATTTTCATTAAGATTGCGGCGCGTCTGATCGTCTACCTGCGTTGCAAGTTCAAAACCTACAGGTCTGCGCTTTGGCAGATCGATGATCTTTAAAAACTCCCTGTCTTTTGTCCAGTAGTATGTCTCGCCTCGGAAAGTCAGGTCCTTGCCCTTGTTTTTCCAGGTCGTGATAGTCGTATACACTGAATCCTCCGAGGGAGGATAGGGGTTTTCCCAAAGGTCCATAAGCACCGGCTGTCTGGTAGGATGCCAGCATACAAAATCGACCGGCAGATCGCAGTCGGGCTGCCCAAGGTTCTCTCCGAACGAAAAATGGATGTCATGTGCGGCAAGGGCATTCAAGGTCTTCTCGTCTCCTTCCAATACCTTTACCTGAACATGGAAAGGGTCGGACTCCACATAAACCCTTCTGGGAATGGACATATGCTCTTCGCGAAGCTCCTGGGAAGCGGTCACGTTAAGGAAGGCGTCAGCCTCCCCGTAGAGCCGCATCAGTTCATCCTCACTCATCCCGTAGCACTTGCCGCCTTCGTAGCCGCCGCGAAAGACCCATTTGCCGGAAAATCCATATCTTTGGAGTACGGGGGCTACCATATCGATATTCGCAGACGCATCAGGAGTTAACTCGAAGTCTCTCACGTCAAAGACCCACCGGCTGGAGTCCTCGACGTAGTAAACGTCCCACCCCAACCGCCGAAGTCCGATCAGGTAATGCAGAAACTGATAGGTCACCCCAGCGAGCGGGTACCAGAAAATGATTCCAAATACTATGAGTTTGCCTTTGCCATTTTTCCCATTCACCATATCTGTTCCTTTTACACATACACATGGAGGGCCGGACCGCGCGGATACCCCCACCGGCGCCCATAGAGCAAACTCCCGTGGTTTTTATCAATATCCAAAGACCGGCATCCAGTATCCTTTAGATTGAATAAACATCATCTATCAGCTTCTGAAGCACTTTTGAGGAGTCGAAATACTGCCTCGCCGCTTCGAGGGCCGCCTCGGCATGCCTCTCATATTCTCCTTCGACCTCCATCAGGCCCAGCGCCGCCTCCTCCACAGTGTTGAATGCGATAATGCCTTCCCCGGATGCAATGAGCGGGGTAAACCCGGTATCCTGAACCACAACAGGCCTGCCCGACGCAAGATAGCCGGCCGAGCGGCAACTGAACCATCCCGTTCGCAGTTCAACATACACCTGCTTTGCAGCCGAAATTTCACCTCGAGAGGATGCGATAAAATCCTGGTACATGGCGGGCGTTACCGTGGCTTCTGGAGCGTCGGCCACCTGCCACCCGGCTTGCGACAGCCTTTCCAGCGGAGCATTTACTCCGCCGACGGCCACCTTCAGCGGGACATTCACCATGGCAGGAAGTTTCATCAGTTTATCAAATTCGGCCCCTTTGCTTCCGTATTCCCTACCCTTGTAGATCAACTTTCCCTTGAAAGCGTTCCAGGTCATGACCGTTGTCCAAGGATCAGCCGGCCTGAAACCAGCCAGATGCTCCCAGTGTTCGATGGAGATCGGCATCCGGGTGGTCTTCCAGGCATAGTTGAGCCTGGGGACCAGGCAATCGGGCCCGTAAATGTTTTCAGCATAGGTGAAATGCCGGTCATGGGCATCAACGCTGGAGCACCAACGATCCACGTTTTCCGACCAGGCAAACCGCTCGGTCATCATTATCTGGTTATAGCCGGGATCGGTATCGAGAAAGGTTTTGACGCAAGCGCCGGAAAGATTTTCCGGAATCATGCATGCGCCGCTGATGTTCAAGAAAAGGTCGGCAGAGGCTGCTACTTCGTCAAACTTCTCCCGGCTCATCCCGAAGCTGGTCTCGTGCAGGTGAAGGTAGTGCCACCTATCACGCAGCCCGGGCGCATACTTTTCCACGAAATCCCCGATGTAGCCGACCGAATATTTCGGATCTTGCGTATATGTCTTCTCGATCGGCTGAGAGGGCCAGCTCCACGTATCCTCGTGGTAATAGACGTCATGACCGAGCTTCAATAACCCTATCGGATACTGAAGGTAGTCCCAGGCGACACCGCCCAGCGGGTACAACCCAACCAGCCCGGTTACAATTATACGGAGCTTCGAACCGCTTATGCCGCGTTTGGAACGCATATGCAAAACACTATCCGTCATCAGGCAATCTTGTTTCCCCCCTCTTCCAAGATTTGTCAAGAACAAACCGGTTTAGACAAATCAATTCGAATATGCTTCAACTTCTTAAATATATTGCCGCTTGCAGCCGAATAAAAGACAATAAGATCGTATTAGGTCTCCGCAGCGAGTTTCTTGTGTGAGCATAACGGAAAAGGTTACCAAACAATTATCGTGAGACCTTTAAATCAGTATCCGGAAAGGAAGGCCTGAATGCAGATCACCTGTCTTGGCGCCGCGGGTTGTGTGACCGGCTCCAACTTTCTTATCGAAAGCGGGCGAAAATACCTGGTTGACTGCGGCCTCTTTCAGGGCGGCCGTCAAATGGAAGCTTTAAACCGCGGCCCGTGGGGCTTCAACCCCGCCGATATCGAGGCGCTCTTTCTGACTCACGCCCATATTGACCATTCCGGACGCATACCCCGGCTGGTAAAAGACGGTTTTCGAGGTAGAATCTATGCCAGCGTGCCAACAGTCGAGCTGGCCAAGATTTTGCTTCTGGATTCAGCTCACATCCAGGAGATGGAAGCCGAATGGCAGACGAGAAAGAACAACCGCCGGGGAGAGCCGCGCACAGAACCGCTCTATCGGCTCGCGGACGCCGAGGCCTGTTTTGATCTTTTCGAGCCGGTGAATCAAAACGAAATTCTTCACCCCGATGCGCACTTGAGCATCCGGTTCCGCAACTCCGGACATATTCTCGGGTCTTCGTTTCTGGAAATCTGGGACGGACCTTCGCAGAGCGCCCCGAAAACCGTGTTTACCGGCGACCTCGGGTACAAGGGGCAGATGATTCTGGAAGCCCCCGAAATCGTCACTGACGCGGACATCCTTTTCATAGAGTCCACTTACGGAAACCGCAACCACAAATCGCTCGAAGAAAGCGAAGGTGAATTGCTAAAGGCAATCCAGCACAGCAGCCAACACGGCGAAAAAGTCCTTATTCCCGCTTTTGCAGTCGAGCGCACGCAGGAGCTGCTTTTTATCCTTGGCAGATTTTTCCGGCAAAAGCTTATACCGCCGATGCCGGTCTATCTGGACAGCCCCCTTGCGATAGCCGCTACAACCATATTTCGCAACATGAAACAGTATTATGACGCGGAAACCAGGGCTGCCCTTGACTCGGGAAACGATCCGTTCGATTTTGATCAACTCGTGCTTACTCCTTCGGCCCTGGAGTCGATGGAAATAAACAGGCACCCCGGCCCGGCCATCGTCATCGCGGGAAACGGGATGTGTACGGCCGGCAGAATCCGGCACCATCTAAAACACAACCTCTGGAGGCCCGGATGTTCTCTAGTAATAGCAGGCTTTCAGGCGGCCGGCAGCCTGGGCAGAAGCATCGTCGAAGGTACGCGGATGGTGAGAATACTGGGCGAAAGGGTGATCGTCCGGGCAAAAGTTTTCACCATTGGCGGCTTATCGGCGCACGCCGACCAAAATGGGCTGCTCGAGTGGATCAGCCATTTCAAAAATCCGAAGATGCGGGTCTACGTGATACACGGCGAACAGAGTGTAAGCTACGAATTTGCAAAGATCGTGAGACAGAAATTCGGGTTTGATACTCAAGTGCCCTCAATCGGGGACCGGATAACGGATTATGTCGCGATGGAGCGGGCCGAAACGTTCGCTGCGATGGAAGCAGAAGGACCAGGGTGGGGCGGGCATATTTACGAGCTGGCCCAAAAAACCGGCGCGCTCAGGAGCATTCTGGCAAACCCCGGCTGTGACCTCGCGCCACATGTGCTTCAGAAGATAGAAGAGGAAATGATTTCGGCCAAAGCCCA
This sequence comes from Syntrophobacteraceae bacterium, assembly GCA_052143075.1. GTDB lineage: Bacteria > Desulfobacterota > Syntrophobacteria > Syntrophobacterales > Syntrophobacteraceae > SbD1. Next base: position 28,411 of record JBKQTS010000267.1, read on the forward strand.
TCTGGATGAAGCGCTGCGAAGCGCCCGGGAGACTTCCGCCTCATAAAGACCTTCATTCACTTGTGATGGTTCACCGGAAGAGAGGTGAACGTTTACGTTCCCTGAACTGCATCGAATAAATTGGCAATTATCTGATGGATATCCATATCTTTTTTCCTGAACCCTTCCTGGCCGAAGGCCATGTTTACCTCCAGAACGTAATACTTTCCAGAGTACTCACAGATATCGAGGCCGACTTCCTCAAAGCCGCACCTGCGGGCAACCTCCATGGCAAAATCGAGCGCCGCAGCCGGAACGTCCTCAAACGAGACGGTCCCTCCCTGAGAAACATTATTTCTAAAGTCGTCCTCCCGGTGGATGCGCCAATAAGCGTGAACCAGGTTGCCGTCTATTACCACCACCCGCAAATCGCGTTCTATCGGAAGGTACTCCTGAATGTATGCAGGGTTGTGGGTTTTCAGATACCGCGAAAGCTCTTCCGGATGGCGGATCAGAAAGACACCCTCACCCTGCGATGATCCGAAGGGGGTTTTTGCAACAAAAGGATAGTCGAAATCGCTCTCTATTCTTCCTGAGCAGTCACGCCCGTAATAGATTCCAGTCCTCGGGTGGGGAATTTCGAGCAGATTGAAAAGGTCCGTCTGCGCTATCTTGGCGCCAAGAAAATGATAATAATTGCGCGGAAAAACATCGAGTCCCGCTGCCTGTAAAATCTCGCAGTAAACCGGACCGGGGTAGTATATCTTTTCGGCAAGAAGGATTTCCCTTTGCAGCTCTTCCGGGTAGTCGCTCCAGTTCGGTTTCACGCCTATGCACCGAATCGAGCTCTTCCTGAGCCTTTTTCCGAGCGATATTTGGCGATGCGGAATTCTTTTCATGCCCACGGATTATAGCTCCACGTAAGATAGACTAAGTGCCATACATTACCACTTATTCCATGAATGGTTGCACAAACGCTTAAAAAAACTGAAGCGGCGCTCGCGGCCCTTGCCGCCCAGGTATGTTTATACAGGAAAAACAGGTTGTTGGTACATGAAAACAACCACTGGATATCCAGCAATGTCCATCCGGAAACTTCGGAAGAGACACCAGTGCCGCATCGTGAAGCACTGAGGTCCAGACTGCGGACACCCGCCGCTGGTCATGGACAGGTCAGGAATAGCGTCGAGATCCCGGCCGGGGGCCCACGGCCCTCCCATGAGGGAGCCGCAGGATAGACAATCGGCTTTTCGATCAATATATTCAAATTGCGACATACCCGCCGGTGATAAAGCGCCACCATTGCGTTGAAATCCATCTTGAGTTTTCAGATAAATTCCACCGCCGGTCAAGAATTTGATGAAGGGAACGGCCAATGACCACTTTTGACGTGCTTAAAAGAGTATCGGATACCGTTTGGGAGATTCCCGCGAGCTATAAAGAAGGAATGCGCGTTCCCGCCCGTATCTACGCCACAGAAAAGCTTGCACGGGAAATGGATGAGGGAGTCATCGACCAGGTGACAAATGTAGCCACCTTGCCGGGAATACAAAAATATGCGTTCTGCATGCCGGACGGCCACTGGGGGTACGGCTTTCCGATAGGAGGGGTCGCTGCGATGGACGAGCAGTCCGGGGTCATCTCGCCTGGCGGAATCGGGTTCGATGTAAACTGCGGCATGCGGCTTGTGCTGACCAGCCTCACCTACGGTGAAGTAAAAGAGCACATAAAAGAGCTGGTGGATCGGCTCTTTCAGCGGGTCCCGGCCGGGGTGGGAAGCAGCGGATTTCTCAAACTCTCGCAAGACGAATTCAGGACCCTGGTCGAAAAGGGCGCCAAGTGGTGCGTCCAAAACGGGTATGGCTGGGAGCAGGACCTGGAGCGTACGGAAGAATTTGGCCAAATAAGCGGCGCGGACGCCTCCAAGGTTAGCCGGAAGGCGGTCGAGCGAGGATACAAACAGATCGGCACCCTCGGCTCCGGCAACCATTATCTGGAAATCCAGGTGACCCGGCGTGAAAATATCTTCGACCCCAAACTGGCAGAGGCTTTCGGACTGAGCATTCCCGACCAGGTGGTGATAATGTTTCATTGCGGCAGCCGCGGCTTCGGTCACCAGGTCGCAACCGACTATCTCCTGCTCTTCCTGAAGGTGATGGAGAAAAAATACGGCATCAGGATTCTCGACCGCGAGCTTGCCTGCGCCCCCTTCATTTCTCCTGAAGGGCAAGACTATTTCGCCGCCATGAAATGCGCGATCAACATGTCTTTCGCCAACCGGCAGGTGATTCTGCACAGGATTCGCGAAGTTTTCTCCGAGGTGCTTCGAAGGGACCCTGCGGATTTGGGACTTCACCAGGTATACGACGTCGCTCATAATACTGCTAAGCTCGAAACTCATATCATTGACGGCCGGCAAAAACGCCTGCTGGTTCATCGCAAGGGGGCCACCAGGGCTTTTGGGCCGGGCGCCGAGGGGCTTCCGGCAGTATATCGCAAAAGCGGGCAGCCGGTGATTATCGGCGGAAGCATGGAGACTGGTTCTTACCTCCTAGCCGGAGTCGGTTCCGGAGATCAGACGTTCTTCAGCACCGCTCACGGAAGCGGCAGGACCATGAGCCGACGCCAGGCAAAAAGAATGTTCCATGGCAAGACGCTCCAGCAGGATATGGAGCAGCGCGGCATCTATGTCAGGACGGCCTCCTGGTCCGGGTTGGCAGAGGAAGCCGGACCGGCGTACAAGAATATCGACGAGGTGGTCGAAGCCACCGAAGCTGCCGGCATCAGCAAACGGGTGGCGCGGTTCGTACCGGTTGGAAACGTGAAGGGATAGGCGGCGAGGCGCCGCAGCCGGATTCGCCATTCAAACCTTCGGCGGCGCTCATCCTGGCCGGCGGTGCCAGCGCCTGAGGCTTCAAAAATGGCCCAAATTCCAAAAACCCCGATCATGCTCATCACCGGAAGTCTTGGCAGTGGCAAGACGACCCTTCTGAGGCGTATCATAGATTCTGCCTCGTCTATGCCCGCGGCGATTCTGCAAGCGGGCAACTTGGCTGCCGCTCCCAGCGGCCCCGCGGCGATTTCGCAAGCAGGCAACCTGGCCGGCGGTCCCACCGCCCGCATCGCGGTCCTGATGAACGAGTTCGGCGAGCTGGCGGTCGACAGCAGGGTAATCAGCGGTAAAAATATAGATATTATAGAGCTCTTAGGCGGGTGTGTCTGCTGCTCCATGACCGGGGAGTTCGAGGCTGCCGTACGAGAAATAATTGAAACAATCGGGCCTGATTTCATCGTGGTGGAGGCTACGGGCGTAGCCGAATCGGACGCCCTGGTCTTCGAAGTCGAGGACAACCTTTCGCAAGCCCGGCTCGACAGCGTCGTTTGCATCGTGGACGCTTATCTCGGGATCAGATATCCCTATATTGGATACACATCGAGAACTCAGGTTGCTTCAGCCGACATCATCCTGATAAACAAAGTCGACCTAGTAAGCCCGGCCGAGGCCGAAACGGTTGAGGTCCGGGTAAGAAAGTATAATAATCGCGCCGTATTCCTAAGGACCGTGAACTGCAGCGTTGATACGAATCTGCTCTTCGGGCAGACTTCCGGAGCGGTGGGACCGCCAGCCAGATTCGCCGCTACCTCCGGTGGCGGCAGGGGTAGTATATCGACAGCCCGTCAACCGCATTCATTTACCTGGACCACCGAGAAGACCCTCGATAGCGCGAAATTCGGTGTACTCGTTCGCGAACTCCCACAGGCTCTGATTCGCGCCAAGGGTTTCGTGCGCTTCGAAGATGGAGGCCGCCTCTTCAATTACGTCGCCGGGCGGGCCGATTTCGAGGAATTTAACGTGGACAGGACCGAACTGGTCTTCATCGGCCACAATCTGGACATACTTCGCCCGGAAATAGAGAACAGGCTGCACGGCTGCGAGGCGGGGGGCGGTGGAACCGCCGGCCGGGATTGACAACGCCAGACTCGCCGCTACCTGCGGTGGCGGCGGGACGCACTACGAGGGTTATCCTAGCCGACCGTCGAGGCGGGGTAATGCGGAGACGAGGATTTATAGGGATTCAGGTATTGTTCAATTCCTCAATTCCTAAATCCCTGAATTCCTTAATTCGACAGCATGGGCCCTGTGCGAGGTGAGACAAATGCCGTTTGAGTTTCTTGATGAAATCGCTACGGCCGATGTTGCCTTCGAAGCTTGGGGGGATACAACCGAAGAGATGTTCATATCCGCTGCCGAAGCCACAATGAACGTGATGGTCGCAAATCTTGAAAAAATCGAGCGGCGGGAAAAGCGCGTAATAGAGATCGGCTCAGATGCCGTTGACATGCTGCTTTTTAACCTGCTCCAGGAAATCATCTTCTTTAAAGACGCCGAACAGCTTCTTCTCCGAATCAAGGATGCAAATATCGGATACGACAATGGACTTTATTCTCTAAGAGCAACCGGCTGGGGCGAGCAGATCAACCCCGAGCGGCACCAACTGATCGTTGACGTAAAAGCCGTTACCCTCCACAGGTTCAAAGTGGAGCACACCCCGCGCGGATGGGAAACCTTCATTATTTTGGACATATGATTTTTCCCGCAGCGTGGAGCAAGAAACAGGAAGCAGGGTTTGCTCCGCTGTTCCGCTGGCCGTCATGCTTCAAGTTTCCCACTTCCTCCGTCTTCCGTGTTCCGTTATTAAATTAGTGACAATTTTGTTCACATTTGTTATTCAGTAACTTTCCCAACTTCAAAAATGAATAATCGCGGTAATAGAGCAGGTTAAAGATGCCCGACGATTTTAGTTTAATTGAACTGAGAGCGTTGCACGAGATAGCAAGGGTCCTTTGTCGATCAAGCGAACTCAAGGACCAGTTGCAGGAAACTCTTGACGTTCTCAGCACGCGCCTTGGAATGGAGCGCGGGATGATCTCCGTTCTCGATTTGCACACCGGTGAGGCATGGCTTGATGTCGCCCGCGGGGTCGATGTGGAAACCGGACAAATCAGCTACCGGCCGGGCGAAGGAATCACCGGGAAGGTTGCTCAGACCGGTCGTCCAATGGCAATAGCCAATCTGGGCAAGGAAACTCATTTCCTCGACCGGACGGGGGCGCGCAAATCTTTGAACAGGGCCGAGCTGGCCTTTCTGTGCGTCCCAATCTTCTACCAGGGACGTTGCGTCGGCATTCTTTCTGCTGACAAACTTGCCCACCAGGTCGAAGAGATTGGCGAAGAAGTCAAGACGTTGAGCGCGGTTGCTGAGTTGCTTGGCAAGGTGGTCCATTTCCGTGCGGTCGAGGAGGAGAACAGACGCCTGAGGCGCATGCTTGCAGAGGCCAAGCGTCCGACTACCAACATAATCGGCCGTTCCAAGGTAGTTCAGGAAGTTCTTCGCCTGATCGACCAGGTTGCTGACACGAACACCACTGTGCTCATAACCGGTGAAACCGGCACAGGGAAGGAACTGGTGGCAAAGGCGATACACGATAACAGCCGCCGGGGAAGCGGACCCATGGTACAGGTGAATTGCGCGGCAATGCCCGACACGCTCCTTGAGAGCGAACTGTTTGGCCACGAAAAGGGCGCATTCACCGGGGCTATACAACGGCGGCGCGGACGATTCGAGGAGTCGCAGGGCGGCAGCATTTTCCTCGACGAAGTCGGAGAGCTTTCACCGATTGCCCAGGCCAAGCTTCTGCGCGTTTTGCAGGAAAGGGAGTTCCAGCCGCTCGGTTCATCGAGGACCGTTAAGGTGGACGTCCGGGTTATAACCGCCTCAAACAAGGACCTGGAATCGGAGATCTCCCAGGGAGCCTTTCGCCAGGACCTCTTCTACAGGCTGAATGTGTTCCCCATCTATCTGCCGCCTCTACGCGAGCGGGGACCCGATATCCTGCTGCTGGCCGACTATTTCGTTCTGAAGTACGCACGCGAGTTCGCCAAACATATAAAAAGAATCACTACGAGCGCCATAGACATGCTGATGTCCTACCACTGGCCGGGAAACGTTCGCGAACTGGAAAACTGCATCGAACGCGCAGTTCTGCTCTCGCAGGAAAACGCGATCGACTCCTGGCATCTGCCTCCAACTCTCCAGATGAAACCCGAAGGTTTGCAAAACGTCAGCCGGGGAAAACTGGAAGCGCTCACCAGTGCTTTCGAGCGCGACCTGATTACAGACGCCCTCAAAGACGTGCGCGGAAACCAGTCCCAGGCCGCTCGCCTGCTCGGCACCACCAAAAGGATCATTCAGTACAAGGTTGAAAAATACGGAATAGACCCAAGAAGATTTCGGGCAAAACAGTCCGCATAATCGAATCGATGCAGTCTGAAAATAACATGTATAACCCGGCTAAATCTTACCGGGCATTGGTCCTGATCGCCTGCACTCTGGGCTTGGGCTGCTATACAGCGGCCTACATGCGCCTTCCGGTCGTTCCCTTGTTTGCCCGCTCGCTCGGGATCGGCACCTTCGAGATCGGAATAATAAACTCTCTGTACATGCTGGCGGCCGGCGGGTTGTCGATGCCCCTGGGGATCATGTCCGACCGGCTCGGCCGAAAGCGGCTGATTCTGGCAGGCCTTCTGATTGCGGCTGTCAGCTCGTTTCTCTTTGCCTTTAGCCAAACTTCCCCGCAAATGATCGCAGTAAACATTTTTGCCGGGATCGGACTCGCGGCCTTCGGTCCCACGATGATGTCCTTTGTCGCCGACTTTTCTCCACTGACTCACCTCGGCAGATCATACGGCTGGTACACAATGGCCATGTACGCAGGCATGAGCCTCGGCCCGTCGATTGGGGGGCTGGTCGCACTCTGGCTCGGCTACGACCGGGTTTTCACGATTTCGGGAATCCTGCACTTGATTATTTTCGCGATCGCTATGTTCGCCTTTCCCAGGCGTAGTCCTCAGCATCGGAAGAGATCGCCGAAAAGGGATAGCCGAAAGATAATTCGGGAGCTTCTTGGGAACCGCCCACTTTTGACATGCTGGCTGGTGACCCTTTTTAGCTGTTTCGGACTTGGCGTCTTTATTACTTTTCTGCCCCTTTACGCTAGCGACCAGGGGATAAGAATAGGAAGCATCGGGCTTATTTTTGGCACCCAGGCCCTTGTGAACGCTCTTGCCCGCATCCCGTTCGGATATCTAAGCGACCGGGTTTCGGACAGGAGCAGCCTTGTGGTGTGGGGGCTGCTTGGATATGCCGCTTCCTTTGCCGGGCTCGGTTTTTCCGCGTCCCTTGCAATGTTTCTCATGAGCGCATTTGGGATGGGAATCAGCATGGGGATTGCCTTCACGGCCGTAGGAGCGCTGATCTCCGAACTGGCGCCGGTTGACTCCAGGGGGGTTGCTATGGGGGGCTACAATACCTGTATCTATATGGGAATGATGTTAAGCTCTCTGATAATGGGAGCAGTGGCGGGGAAGTTAGGTTTTCGTGCCTGCTTTCTGATTACGGCGGCTCTGATTGCAGTCGGCGCCCTGGCGTTCAGCTTTGTTTTCAAATCCATTTCGGTCCAAAAAAGGGCGCTTTCCAAAAGCTCATAAGGATTTTTCGACCTGAAAGAAAGGACCTTTTTTTCAATCTCTGCTTTGAGTGACTGGACATAAATGTGAATATGAGTGATAATTTTCAGTCGGCGTCTAATCCGGAGTACCAATTCACCGCCCCGGACCGAATCTGGTCGGTTTACCAGGTATCACATTAGCCCGCCTGTTAGAGCTTTGGTATTGAGGCGGGCGGCTTTGAAACCGTTGGTCAGGAGGCCTTTCTAATTGAGTCCATTTTATAAGAATCTGGCTCTCTGGCTGGTAATCAGCCTGATGGTGATTCTTCTTTTCAATATGTTTCACCAGCCGCAGAGGCCCAGTCTCGAGCCCACTTACAGTCAATTCCTTACTTCCGTCCAGAAAGGCGAGGTCACCCAGGTCACCATCCAGGGCGATCATGTGTTCGGCACTTTCGCCGATGGCAGGACGTTCAAGACCTATGTGCCACGGGATTCCGATCTGATCAAGATTTTGCGGGAGCAAGGGGTCAATATTCAGGCCAAACCCGAGGAAGAATCTCCCTGGTACATGAACGTGCTTGTCAGTTGGCTCCCGATGCTGCTTCTAGTAGGCGTATGGATTTTCTTCATGCGCCAAATGCAAATGGGGGGCGGGAAGGCGATGAGCTTCGGGAAGAGCCGCGCGCGCCTGCTTAACGAAAGCTCCAAAAAGGTGCTTTTCAATGATGTGGCAGGAGTGGACGAGGCCAAGGAAGAATTAGAAGAAATAGTGGAGTTTCTGAGGGACCCGAAGAAATTCACCAAACTCGGGGGTAGAATCCCAAAAGGCGTCCTGCTGGTAGGTGCGCCCGGTACGGGCAAAACTTTACTTGCGAGGGCCATTGCGGGTGAGGCAGGGGTCCCGTTTTTCTCGATAAGCGGCTCGGATTTTGTCGAGATGTTCGTTGGCGTTGGCGCATCGCGTGTGCGCGACCTGTTCCTTCAGGGCAAGAAAAATGCCCCCTGCATCATCTTTATCGACGAGATCGACGCTGTGGGAAGGCATCGCGGCGCTGGTCTTGGCGGTGGGCATGATGAGCGCGAACAGACTCTCAATCAACTCCTGGTCGAAATGGACGGCTTTGAGTCCAACGAGGGCGTGATTCTGATTGCCGCGACCAACAGGCCCGACGTTCTCGACCCAGCCCTGCTTCGCCCGGGCAGGTTCGACAGGCAGGTCGTAGTCCCGGTGCCCGATATCAGGGGCAGGGAAGGCATCCTTAAAGTCCATTGCGCCGCGAAACCGCTTGCTCCCGATGTGGACATTCAGACCCTGGCCAAAGGTACGCCGGGATTTTCCGGGGCCGACCTGGAAAACCTGGTCAATGAGGCAGCACTTCTGGCTGCCCGCAGAAACAGGGACCTTATCGCAATGTGCGACTTCGAGGAAGCCAAGGATAAGGTCATGATGGGGCTCGAGAGAAAGAGCATGATCCTGAGCGACGAGGAAAAGAGCATCACGGCCTATCATGAAGCCGGACACGCTCTGGTCGCAAGGCTGCTTCCCGGAGCAGACCCGCTGCACAAGGTCACCATCATCCCGCGCGGACGTGCCCTCGGACTTACCCAGCAGTTGCCCCAGGATGACCGCCACACTTATCCCAGGGACTTCCTGCTGGACAGCATAGCCATTCTCATGGGAGGTCGCGTTGCCGAGGAGATTTCATTCAATATGAACACCACCGGGGCGGCCAATGACATCGAACGGGCGACTCAGATCGCGCGGCGCATGGTTTGCGAATGGGGAATGAGCGAAAAGATGGGACCCGTCAGTTTCGGCAGGCGCGACGAACAACCTTTTCTTGGCCGAGAGCTTGGCCACCAGAGGGATTTCAGTGAACAGACCGCACTCGATATCGATCGGGAAGTTCGGCGAATAGTCGATGAGAATTATCAGCGTTCCCGGAATATTTTATCCGAACACGGCGGTCTGCTCGCCAAGATCGCACAATCTCTGCTGGACCGCGAGACACTGGATCTAAAAGATGTCGACGCGATCATAGCCGAGATTGAACCCGGCCTTCTGTCTTCTCTTAAGGTAAAAAGCCGGACCTATAACATCAAACCCGTCTCGTGCGAGGTTGAAAGCGCGGTCACGGCTTCGGCCCCGGAACTCCGGAACGAGCAGATAATTGTCGAGAAAATTTCGGATCATATTTCTTCGGCTGCGGACGCAGATGGTCACGATGATGCAGAAACGCCCGTGAACCCGGCTCCGGGCAGTACTAAAGCAAATTAGTTAGTTTCCGACCTGCGCTCATGTCCAGTTCTTCAAGATGTTCGGCGAGATGTTCGCTTGGCTGTATGGCGTTGCGTCCCATGACGCGCCTCCCCTGATCAAATCCAGAAGCATATGGTCGATGAGGTCGAAAAGCGCACCGCAAAAGCCGCCGTGGTTCATTTTTTTCCCAAAGAGCGTGCTGCGGAGAGGATCGACCTTCTCATTTACTTTTCCGGTCTTGCTGACCGTCCCCATCCCGGCAGCGATCTTTTCTTCAAAAAGCAACCGCTTTGCCAGAACGCAGAATTCCAGAGTTTTTTCTTCCAGCTCTTTAGTTCTCTCGGGCCAGTTCGCACCGGAGACAGCCGGCCCCAACCCTGACGATTCGGCCGCTAAATTCTGTTCCAGGTCCGCCATGTAGCAAAGCGCTATGTATAGAGTACCATACTCAAGACCGCGTATGCCCCGCCTCCAGTTGAGCAGCCACGGGTTTCTCCAGTTCCAGAGCAGGTTGGCCTCTCCAAAAGCGATGAGGTCCGCAGCGGCTTGCTTTGCCTTCGAAATCCCCGACGCCGGATACTGGATGTCCGATGGCGCCGCGCTTCGCTCCTGCCGGGCGAGGGGTGATGAACCCCGCTTCGCTCCCCTGGTAAGAGGCGAACTGTTCAAGCTTTTCTCGCCATCATGGTCAAGGTTGCAGGAGCGCGCCCTGTGCGCGAAGAAATTTTCGAAACAATTGGCGGGAACACCGGAAACATCGGAAAGATAGTTCAGTATATTGAAAAAAAGCCGGTTCCCCCAACCATCGCCGGGGGTTTCGAGATGAGCGTATGAAAGGACCAGCCGGCCCTTTCCCTTCTCAATTTCGATTATTGCCGGATGGCCTTTGATCCGCTCCGGGTCAAGGTTGATTCCGTAGGCTTCCTCCAGTTCCACCCAGTCGGCGCTTTTGTCTATGTCGCACGGCCTTAGGTCCGCGACCTGAAAGCCAACTCCCGGGGCAGCGTATGAGGCCAGGCAGGCGGCCTGGCAACCGGCATCGAGCCGGAATTGAGAGGGCCACCAGACTGAAACGGGAATCCGGGCCGGAATGTTCTCCCAGGTGGGATGCGAAAGCGCGCCGCAGATATGAATCTCGCCGCTTGCGCTCGGAAGACGTTCAGACAGGGGCATCCTGCGAATCGGCGTAAGGTAAAGGGCTGGAGGGCTCGAAAGGGCCAGCCCGGCGCCCCCGCAAAATCCGACATAAGACCCGCCTTCGTCGATGAACCCGGCTATCTTTAGTCTGCCCGTTTCTCCAAGCGCACGCACTTTATGGGCCGCCCACCCGCCCGGCACGATCAGAATTCTAAATGCGTCAAGGCAGCCTTCGCAAATCTCAGAAGCGCTTACCAACCGAAAGGGGACCTCCAGCGCTGACAGCGTATCAATGCAAAGAAGCCCCCATACGAGCGACTGGGTCCACAAGACCGCTACGGGAGGGCCGGCCCAGCCGGGAGCCCCTGAAGAATCAGCTTTTTTCATCTTACTCAGTCTCGTGACACTTCGCTAAACCTCAGGTGTCCACCACAGAACGGGACATGGTCCGGACGAGAAGAGACTTGGTGGGCTGCGCTCCATCTCGCGAAGCGTGGAGATTGAGTTTGATTGGGACTTTTGCCCACCCTGATACGGTTCTCCGCCGCCACCGAAGGTTTGAGTGGCGGGTCAGGATCATCGCTCCCGGCCGGCGGTCCCACCGCCCCGGCCGGCGGTCTCACCGCCCCGGCCGGCAGTCCCTCCGCCTTTTTCAGTTTTGAGCACCCTGGTTTTTTTGAGCATGGCGAGTCCTCCCTGGACGTTTACCGTATTGTGGATTCCCGCCCGATCCAGTTGACGCATTGCTTCATAGGATCGCCCTCCGGCATTGCACACCAAAATAAGCCGCTTGTCCCTTGGGACCTCATCCATTCTTCTGTTCAGGGTCTCCTGGGGAATATTGAGCCAACGGTCTCCGTAGCGCTCAACAAACGGGGCCGCATTGGCGGGCCCATTTACATCGAGGCAGAGGCAGTCCGCGCTTTCTTCAAGGAGAAAACACCTCTCGAACTCATCTGGTTTCATCGGCCGGTTTAAACCATCCAGGGTATTCTCCGCCGTATTGCCTGCCGCATTGACTACGTCGAGGGCCGCAGCAAAAGGGGGAGAGTAGGCTATTTCGAGATTCGAAACATCTTCGATCGTAGGTTTGAACGGAAGAATGGCGGCAATCGCGTTTATCCGGCCGATGACTGCATCGCCGTTTGCGCCTACGGCCTGTGCGCCCAGAATACGCCGCGTCTTCCGGTCGACCGTGAGTTGGAAATAGATAAGGTCCTGGGTCGGATAGAAGTGCGCCCTGTCGGCCTGGACAACCAGCACCGGCTCGGCCTGGAAGCCGTTCTTCAGGGCCGATTGGGGCGTTATGCCCGCAGAAGCGACGGCCAGATCGAAAATCTTTATCGCAAAACTGCCCACCGTGCCATCGAACCTTGCAGCCCCACCCGCAAGGTTGGTCCCGATTATCCTCCCCTGCCGGTTTGCAAGGGAACCCTGGGGAAAGTAGACCGGCTTTCCGGTGACGAGGTGCGGGATTTCTATGCAGTCGCCTCCTGCGTAAATTTCCGGGTCGGAAGTCTGAAGCATCCGGTTTACAATTATCGCCCCTGAGGGCGCCACAAGAAGCCCGGCGCTCCGGGCAAGCTCCGAGTTGGGGCGCACACCTGCGGCCGTGATTACCAGGTCGGCCTGGATGCTCCCATCGGGCATTTTCACTTCAAAGCCGCATTCCGCCCCGGGCGCAAAACTCTCGCGGGAGCCGCCCGAAGCCGAAGGCCTCGGGCAAGTCGGCCGTGGCGCCTCGCCACCCACCGCCCGGATTTCGATCACCCTGCGTCCAAGATGGAGCTGCACGCCTTTTTCTTCCAAATGAGCCCGGATGATGCCGGCAAGCGAGCGGTCGAGGATTCCGGGCAACACCTGGTCCTCTATCTCTACCAGGTGAGTCTCGATCCCCCAGAGATCGCCAAGCGCCTCGGCCATCTCGCAGCCAATTGCCCCGGCGCCCACGATTACGGCCCTGTCCACCTTCCCGCGCGAAATTCTGTCTTTCACGGCGATTGCGGAGTGAAGGTCTGAAACCGAAGTCACCCCGGGCAGGTCGATGCCCGGAATCGGCGGCTTATTCGGTATGCTTCCGGTTGCTACCACCAGGCGGTCGTATGGGAGGTCTTCCTCACTCCCCGACGACAAATCCAGGACCCGCACTTTCCTGTTTGCCCGGTCGATTGCGAGCGCCCGCGTGCGGGTCCTTACCCGGACGTCCTTTGCGTCCTGAAAGAACTGGGGGGTCCTCTGCATGTGGAAGCTCGTGCTCATCAATTCCTGCACGCTGCTTATATCTCCCGAAATGAAATAAGGGATCCCGCAGCCCCCGTAGGCAATGTATTCGTCCTGATCGATTATAACCACGTCGGCGTCAGGTTCGAGCCTCTTCAGGCGGCATGCCGCCTTCGGCCCAAGAGCAACGCCTCCGATTATCACCACACGTTTTGCACTCATTAGTTTTTCCCCCGATCCTCAGGCGGCGCTGCAGGCTTGAGTGCCCATCCCGGCCGGCGGTCCAACCGGCGCCGGGTCGGCGCAGCCAAGATCTCGACGTTCTGTAAGGTTATTCTTCAATCCTGTTAATCCTGTCAAAAAGATTTTGACTTTCTCTGAGTTCTCTCGCTGGCCACGACCAGTCTCCGCTGCCACCGAAGGTAGCGGCGAGTCAGGATCGTCAATCCCGGCTGGCGGTCCGACCGCCCTTCAGTCGTTTCCGAAACCACGGATGGCGCCGCAGTCCGGACATGTCCACTGAATTCCGTTACAGGTCATTCCCCAGAAATTTTCTTCCATGCAATCCGAACAGATCATGAACCCGCACGGACAGGTCCAGCAAAAACTCTGCTCCTGCGAGCAGGCACTGCAAACATACTTTTCCGGCCGCCGCCATCTTCCCTTTCGCCCGGATTTTTCCAAACCGCTCATTTTTTCCCTTCTTTAATTATTCTGGACTGAATTTTAATTTTAAACCAGCCATTCCTCTGCTGGCCATGAAAATCGGGCCGATGCAAGCCATGTGTACATAAATCTAAGGCCAAAAAAGCGATTCACCGCAGCAACTCATGTCCCGTTGGGACACCCGACACGATGAAAAGTCAGGGTGGGCTAAGCGGACCCTCACTTCGTTCAGGTCCGGGCCGCACGTTGCAGCCGACAGTTTGATGCTTCCAGTCCGGGCACGATCTTTTGTGAGTGCCCAGTTCGCGCCCGAACCCTCACTGCGTTCGGATTCGCGGTTAA
>JBKQTS010000268.1:0-27153 GCA_052143075.1 Syntrophobacteraceae bacterium
TGCGGAAAAGGTAGGCGGATAGATTGGACGGGCTTTAGGGCTGGCAACAGCCCCAGAACGTCACAATAAAGCGCTCTTTTGACTATCGTGTTAAATCATATGTCCCTATCAAACACGCAAGAGAAAGGTCAAGGGAACCGGTTTTTTCAATTTCATGACGGCCCATCAGCTTTCTTATTGTAACCGACGGGCTTGTACGCATCTGCCTTTTCACGAGCACGCGCATCTTCGAGTTCCCTATCTTCCCTCCAAGCCTGTTGAAGGTCCTCTTCGACTTTGAAGGCGGCAACGAGGCGCATGGTGTCGGACATAGTGTGTGGGTTGCCAAAAAACAAGTCTAAGAAATGTGGATGGAACATGGTGGTATCCTTTCTTATCCTAGGACTTGTGTAAGAATATGGATAAAATACTGAATGGATTGATATTATCTCCTAGCTAAAGTATGTCATATAACGGTAGCACGTTGTGCGATCCGGCCGCTGCTACTTCGAGCCCTCGCTTCGCGTGTTCCTGGCCTTTGATACTCAGGACTGAGGACTGAGGACTGAGTTGAAGAGAACCGGGATATAGTGGTTCGACTGAGAGGACTAAAATGCGCCTCGGCCCCACGTTCTCATTTTTAGCATTGATCAGTGCGGGAAGCCGGGAAAGCCCGAAGCCAGGTCCACTTCGACCTCCAGAAGGCGCCCCGCGACCGCCCTAGACAATCGACACCCATTCAGGGGGCGCCTTCCGCGCTCCGCGAGGTACAACGCTGAGGGGCCCGTGAGAGCCGTCCATTGGCAATTAGCAGTATTGTTAACAAGTCTTTATGACGAGAATGGCGTCGATGCCGAGAAGGCTGCATGTGTAGGTTTTGGCGATCATGTAAACTGCCTTTGAGATGGGGGCTTAATCTAGACGGGGACATTATTGACATAAAAGAAAAAGGATGGCAATGACGGAGAAACAGGGATGTGATGGTTTACAATTTACACTGGTTATTCGATACTCTCAAACAACGACCGCGATCATGCCGAAAATTAGGATATGAGTAATTATGAAATTCGAATCGGATCCGAAAAAGGCCCGCTCAAATCTGCGAAAACATAAGGTGTCTTTCGAGGAAGCTGCAACTACGTTGCGAGACCCCATGAGTGCAACAGGCTCCGGATCCGGATCATTCGGTGAGTGAAGAACGATTCGTTACCTTCGGCGTATCGGAAAGGGGCAGGTTGTTAGCAGTTGCTCATACCGAAAAAGATGATACTTTCGTATCATCAGCGCGCGCGGAGCGACTAAAGGAGAGAAGAGAATATATGAAGAAGGTTAGCCAAACCGACAAGGATGAATTGCGTGCCGAGTATAAACGGTCAGACTTTCCAGAGGGCTTTGTACGCGGGAAGTACGCAGACCGTATTCGCGAGTCATCCAATATTGTTGTACTGAAGCCAGAGGTGGCTGAGGTATTTCCAAATGAAGAAGCAGTGAATAGCGCTCTCAAATCACTTATCGAGCTTGCACAAAAGGCGACACGCCCCAAAAAACGCTCGACCGGACGCGCCAAAGAACAACATTCCGGTTAGCCGCTGGTTCCAGTAGCTTTCACGACTCACGTCTGCGAGCCCTGTCGAAAAGGAAGTGAAAAGCCGATGGAGCAATATTGACTGCTTCTGGCTGCACGTTCCTTTTACACCAGAATCCCCACAATAGCTCCGGTCATTAGGGAGGCCAGAATGCCCGTGAGCAAGGCTTTCACACTCATTGAAGCGATCTCGGCTCTCCGCTCCGGACATAGTGAGCTGAGTCCGCCAACCAGGATACCCAGGCTACCGAGATTCGCAAAACTACACATAGCATAGGTCATGATCAGCCGACTCTTCGCTCCAAGCAGGCCCACAGGCAGCTTAGAAAGTTCGATATAGGCCAGCAATTCATTTAGTACTACCTTAGTTCCCATTAGCGACCCTGCGGTTGTTGCTTCTCCCCAAGGAACGCCGATGAGCCAGACGATAGGCGCCATTAGGATTCCCAAGATGCGTTCCAAGCTGACAGGTGAGCCGAACACTTCCGGCAGGCGCCCGAGTCCGATGTTCGCCAGCCTGACCAATGCGACAAAAACGATGAGATTCGCCACAATGTTGAACAAAAGCTGCAGGCCCTCCCAAGTCCCCTTGACCAGCGCATCCATGGCGTTTGAGGCTTCATCCCCAGGCATCGCGCCTCCAAGGGTCGGAGCGCCGGTTTCGGGAACAATAATGGAAGCCAGAACCAGTGCGGCCGGAGCATGGATGACCGAGGCCGTGAGAATGTGGCCGAAAGCGTCGGGGATGACGCTTTGCAATACCGTTGAATACAACACGAACATAGTGCCGGCGATGCAGGATAACCCGACCGCCATCATTGCGAACAGTTCACTGCGGGTGAGTTGGCGCAGATAGGGGCGGATGAGCAAAGGAGATTCGATCATACCCAGAAATAAACAGCCTGACACGACTACGCCCAGAGCCCCGCCAATTCCCATGGTCTTCCGCAGACACCAGGAAAAAGCCTGCACAACCAAGGGTAGGATA
This sequence comes from Syntrophobacteraceae bacterium, assembly GCA_052143075.1. Classification (GTDB taxonomy): domain Bacteria; phylum Desulfobacterota; class Syntrophobacteria; order Syntrophobacterales; family Syntrophobacteraceae; genus SbD1. The sequence goes on from JBKQTS010000268.1 coordinate 2,553, forward strand.
CGCCAATAGTATAACAGGGCGGAGAGCGCTGCGATAACGATCACCAACGGTAATGCCTGAAACGCCAAGATAAATGACGCCCCCGGTTTGTCTTGAGGAAACGGCGCCGGTCCTCCACCTAAGAAGCCGAAAACGAAAGAGGTCCCAGCCTGAGTCGCATCTTGCAGAGCTGTGACAAAGAGGTTGAGGTCAAGAAACACTCGCCTGGAGAACGGAGCTTTCAGCATTAGTAAAGCAATCAGGACTTGGAGCGCCAATCCTGCGATCACCGGTCGCCAAGAGACGACACGGCGATTTTCACTCACAACCCAAGCCGTTATGAGCAAGGCAAGCATCCCTAACACGCCACGCACCATTCGCCAGCTCCCATGGTCAGATGATTATATGTTCAATGGGCTTATATATACAATGGGTTGGGATCAATATACAACGGTTACATGGCTACGATGGGGTCGGACCCCGTTTGCCGGTATACTTTTGACATAAGTCTGAACTGAACGCAACGTTTGACCGCGCCCTGCGCCGCAAAGGAGTTCAATAAACTACAGAAGATATCTGAACGCGGAAAGTCATTTTAGGTTCAGGAAGGCATCGGTTCTATGCCGGACTCTCTGAGTATGGCTCGAAGAGCCCCTTCCGGCATGTCGCCGGGGTGGTTCGGTACCGTGGTATAGGGGTTGGTCATTTCGCTATACCAAATCTCATGGCTTCCAGCGGCCTGACGGTCAAAGGCAAAGCCAAAGGCCGGACATAGAAAGGACCACGCTATGAGCGTATCAGATGTGAAGTACTACATGGGTATGATTACTCAGGAACTCGTTGGTTGGAAAATCACTAGCGGAATGTTTGATCTCGACAACGACGACGACGACCGTCCTGGATATTATGGTTTCATTGTTCGGAAGGGCAAACTGGAGAAAAATATCTGGGTGATGAGGGATGAGGAGGGCAACGGTCCCGGTGTGCTCCTCATCGAAACCCCTATCCCTGAATTTAAGAGGACAAAGTAGCTATGTACTTTCCACGTACTAAATGGTCAATTGAGCTATCAAAACGGTTGGATTAACTATTCAGCCAGGTAATGTGGGGTGAGAAACCCTTCAACCCGAAGTGCTGGCTGAATGTTGCTGCCTATCTGGAATTTGAGGCAGTAAAGATTCGTAAACTTGTGGACAAGGTTAACCCTTCCTAAATTCTCACCTGTAACACACCAACACTGTCAGGTAATGTTAGCACGTTGTTCGATCCGGCCGCTGCGACTTCCAACCTCCGCTTCGCATGTTCCTGGCCATCGGAACATTGAGCAGTGATGAGTGAGTAGTGGGGAGGAAAAGGCTTAGAAAGAGTGATGAGTGATGAGTGAGCAGTTCCCCGTGCCTGTGCCAGTCGGGAAGCATTTCGTCGTTTTTTTGGACACTGGAAATCAACTGAATGATATTATTTTATATTGTATGATTTGTTTCAAAATAAATGCTCGGGAGGCATTGTGCTCAGAAAAACGATCCTGCTCAGTGAAGACATTGTCAAGCGAGTTGGGCTTATTTCCAAAAAGGAGGACCGTGACTTCTCCAGCAGCTTGCGCTACGCTCTGCGAATCGGGCTTCTTGCGATCGAAAACCCGGAGCTGACCGCAGAGGAAATAAAGGATATCCTTGAGGCCAAGGCTGAACTCGATGCCGGTATAGTGGAGGAACTGGACATTGAAAATCTATGAGACGTCCAAGTTCCAAAAGCAAAGGAAGAAACTGATGCATTGTATTATCTTCCAGTAGCGGGCGAGTCATTTTGACGTATCGGATGTCTCGACTGTCGAGTGGCATCCGCATCCACGAACCGACAGCTCGTCCATCGTCTGAGGAGGAATCCAAATATGGCTTCGCTCAGCTACGATCTGATCCCAAGGCACAACCTCGGACTCCCATGTGGGGAGCAATTCTGCATAAGTGACGCGACAGAGTTGATCGAACCGACCGTACCCCCCTTCTTCGAAGAATCGATTGACCAGTTGGGATAGCGGACCGTCTTCAACCTTTCCCAGAGCAAACCTATGACTCAGGTTTGCGATTTCCGGCAGGACAGTTCCGTCTTCTCGAATGATCAGCCTCTTGATCTCCCCGGCTACACGCCGATGACACCCCGATCCATTGCATACGTACGCGGCGCACGGATGCTCAAGCAGGAACCTGCGACTGAGATAACTGAAGTTACAGGTTAATCCCATCGGACCGTATTGGTTCGCCAGATCGGAAAGCTGAAGGAGCAATCGATTCATCTGCACGGTTGTGAGACGCCAGTCAGCAATCTGGAGACCCCGCCCAAGAGCGAGGAGGGGCTGCACGCAAAACCGTTTTGCCCCGGATTGGGCCGCCCATTCCGCTAACCTTGGCAGCGAATCGTGGTTGCCTTGGGAAACGGTCGTCACGATCGTTAAGGGAATACCGGCTTCCGCCAACATCCGGACACTTCTCTCGCTCGCGTGAAACGCACCTTGCATATTGCGGAAATAATCGTGGAATTTCTTTTTCCCGTCGATACTTACGTTTACGCTGGCATTCAGGTCCCGCAATAAATCAATGTGACGCTGTGTAATAGATATGCCATTTGTGCACAGCGTTACTTGAAGTCCTGGAACGTCTGCCGCAGCCCGGAGAACATCATGAATTTCCCGGTACAGGAGTGGTTCGCCACCAGTGAGATAGACGGACCCGATGCCAAGCTCCGCACACTGGGCGATTGTTTCAAGCACAGCGCTCACAGGCAACTGCTCGTTACTTGTAGGAGAACCCTCCGTATAACAGTGCAGACACTGGAGATTACAGCGCCCCAACAGATGCAGGACAAGAATGGCTGACCCTGCTGCTCGATTGCTATCGGCAGCGATTTCCATATTACGCTCCTCAAATAGTGCCTGCGGGACGCGGTACCTGGATGCACCGTCCCGCAGGGTCGCAATGTAGACAACTGATGAGGAATCAAACCAACCGAGCAAGCTAATCCCCGCTCGTTGCAATCCTCGAGGCCAAGCGCTGGAGCGGACTCGCTGCAACCTCGTCAATCCGGAAAACGCCCCAATGCGGGGGCCGCGGACGCGTCCCATAGCCCCCATCTTCAAAAATAAAGGAGACGCGTGCAGCCACGTCGGAACTAATCCCCTCGGTCTTTAACGCCTCTAAAGCGACCTGGTTCACAATTTGGGCACATATCTGGGCTGCCGCTTCTTTGGCGACCGTGTCCACGAATTCCAACAAGCGTCCACCACTAATTATTGAGCGCAACGCGTCGGGCGCAATAGTCAGAGTCAGATTGCCGATTTCATTCTTCAGGCGTTCATTTTCCATGGTTCTTCTCCTATGAGTTCTACAAACCTGCTTTTCTCCTGGACACTTAAGTTATTGAGTGACCAGCCGAATGGTCCAGAAATCGTCGCTGAGATTGGATTCGGTAAGGTATGCGTAAGGCATGGTGAAATAGCCTTTCATTCCCCAACCGTCGCCCCAGGAATTCCTCACGATAAAACGCTGTTGGCTGTCGTCGTAGCCCACCGCCAGCACCGCATGGCCCCCAACGACCTGCTCACCCGCAGCGGGCATCGGTACGATGCCTGACTGCGCTACCGCAGTACTTTCGAAACTCTCATAGACCGTGAAGCCGAAGACGAACGGGTAGCCTGAGAATAGGCAACCTTTCAACTGATTGAGGTTATGGGTTAGCCTGCTGTAAAGAACTGCTCTGTCTTTTCGCGCATCCTGAAAGCAATTAGCCGGGGGCTTCTCCTCGAAGTTTGCAATCACGTAGGGCCACTCAGTTTCAGGACAAGCCCCCTGACTTGCCACACTCTTTATTCCATCGCGGATTTGGGCGCCGCTATCGGAGTTCACGGTGCCTTCCATGGCCCGCTCGTTGTAGTAAATGAAAAGACGCGATGGGATGAAATCCGGCAAATTTTCCTTCTTCCGGTCGAACTCAATGGCGCCGGCAATTGCATTCGCCGTGCAACTGCCTAATTGACCTTGATCATAGACAGCCGGGAGGAATTGGCTTTGATAACGAAGATCATATTGAGGCGGCAAGGCTTGCAAAACTCCTAAAGGGGCGGCATACAAGTGATCCCGATGATCAGGCAAATCAGGGGACCAACCATAACGCTTAATTTTGCGGCTCATTGTTAATCCTCCTTTGACCAGAGATTACGCGGCAGCCATGGCCGCATTCGTGAAAAACGATTTTTAGACTTCCTTGTTTGGGAAAAATCACCTCCTTTACATGCATCGATCTCCCTTTGATTTTGATCCGGGGGGCATTCGTTTGCCGATCATTGCACCGTTACATTGGGAAGGGCCGGGCTCCAGCTTGTTCGTGCCGCAAATCTAATCCCGTTTACTGATTTCCACCTGCGCCCTTAGGCCGGGAAACCACCTCATTCAGAACGGCATTCGGGAGCGTCGGATTTTCTACCCGGAAAGCTTCCGGACCAACTCCAAAGCCCACAAAACTATGCGATTTCCCAATAGAAAGTGTACGTGATGCGCTTAACAGTTACGCCCGTAAAGTGGGCGCAACTGGAACGTGAGACCTGTGAGTGCATGATGCATCTCTTATATCAAGAAAAGGTTTCACGAAGGTTACATCCCAACCGGATTGCATGAAGGTTGGAGGCTTGCCCGGACTGCATTTGCAGAAAAGGACCCTGTTCGCGGAATTTTTTGGGGGTTGAGAGCGAGGAATTACATCAACCATAAATAGATTTTCTTGATGCTTTTACCCTGTCAATGATTTTGGGGATAAAGAACGAAAAGACAAAAAGACCGAGTGAGAAGAATACCTTCCAGCTAACCAAGCCTCTCCATTGGCCGCTTGCCCAGACGTTTCTAACCGTCCCGACAAAAAAAGTGAAAATGAAGGTGCCGACGATTATACCCAGCGCCGTCCCGAGAAGATAATCCCTGAAACGCACCCGCGTCAGCCCCATGCCGAAGTTCATGGGTGTAAAAGGGAAATAGACAAGGCGAAGGTAAAGGACTGTGGCAAAACCGTTTCGTTCGACGGCCTCATCGTATTTCCTGAGCCTGTCTCCGATGAGCGATGCAGCGAAGTCGCGCCCCAGGTACCGTCCGATAAAAAATGCCAGGCTCGATCCGACCATGGCCCCCACCCAGACGTAGAGAAAGCCAAAATAGGGTCCGAAGATGGCCGCCCCCAAGGTGGTGAGAAGGGTCCCCGGCACAAACAGGCATACCCCTGCCGCGTAGACAGTCATGAATGCCAGTGGGGCCAAAAATCCCGCATTCTCCAAAAAACGGCCTAATCTTTCGGCGGTAAGGAATTCTTTGACCGGCGTAAAGCGAACGATGACCACTGCAGTGATTACAAAGAGAACCAACACGGCCGCCTTTATCACTGCTCCCATTTGTTTTTCGTGAGATTCCATGGAACTAAACCTTTGAGAGTTTTTAGTTAACTCGAAGCAAATCCATCGTTAAGGTTCAGTCGGGGCGAACATCCCGGCAAACCTGCTGCGGGCGCTTGCCCAATATTTTTTCAGCTTCTCGACAAAACTCCATCGGCTTCCGGCAAGCAACAATCGCAGAATTGACTTTGCCAAGGGAGTCAATCGAGTGCGGTTGTACTCATCGGCCACCTGCCGGATGGCCTCAGCCTGAGTCGGATAAGGATGGATCACGTTGGCTATTGTCTTAAGGCCAATTCCTCCCACCATTGCAAGACTGATCTCACTGATCATATCACCTGCATGGCGGGCCACAATGGTGGCCCCGAGGATCTTGTCGGTGCCGCGTTTCACGTGCACCTTCACAAATCCTTCCTCCTCCCCATCAGTAACGGCCCGATCCACATCCTTCATTGGTCTCATGAAAGTATCCAAAGGAATGCCTTTGTCCCGAGCGTCTCTTTCATACATCCCGACATGAGCGATTTCCGGATCAGTGTAGGTGCACCATGGAATGTGAAGGGCGCTCAGTTTCTTGCGCCCCATAAAGAGTGCATTCTGAATCACAATGCGAGCGGTCGCGTCGGCCATGTGTGTGAATTTATACTTAAGGCAGATGTCTCCGGCAGCATAGATCCGAGGGTTAGTTGTCTGGAGATGATCATCCACTTTGACCCCGTTTTTTTTGTCGTATTCGACCCCGGCGGCCTCAAGATCGAGCCCCTCGACATTAGGCGCCCGCCCAACGCCGAGGAGAATTTCATCCACAATCAAACTCTCCAATTGACCGTCCCGCTCGTGGGTGATCAGCTTTCCCTGCTGTGTGGCAGTGATTTTTGTAGGCCGGGTCTTGAGGATGAGTTCAATCCCTTCCCTGAGAAAGGTCCTCTGGAGTATTTCCGCCGCGTCTGCATCTTCGCGATTCAGGAGATGGTCAGGCCCCTGAAAAATGAAGACTTGCGATCCCAGCCGCTGAAAGGCCTGGGCCAGTTCGGATCCAAGCGGGCCGCCTCCGATGACGGCAAGGCGTCCGGGCCGCTCCGTCAGAGAAAAAACCGTTTCATTAGTGAGGTATCCCGCCTCTCTAAGGCCTTCGATGGGCAGTTCCACCGCCCGTGCTCCCGTGGCGATTACAGCCTTGATGAAGTGAAGAGCTTTGTCTCCCACGACGACAGAATCCGGTCCGGTGAATTGAGCCTCTCCCAGAAACACGTCGACCCCCAGACTCTGAAAACGCTGGACCGAATCGTGGTGGCTGATTGCCGACCGCAGTCGTCTCATGCGCTCCATAACGGCGGGGAAATTCACTTCAACCGTATCTGTCGGGTATACGCCAAATCCGGCCGCAGCACGGATATCTCCAGCGGCACGAGAGGAGCGGATGATGCATTTGGACGGAACGCATCCTACGTTAAGGCAATCGCCGCCAAGGAGGTGTTTTTCTACGAGAGCGACCCTGGCTCCCAGTCCGGCTGCACCTGCCGCCGTTACCAGACCGGCGGTGCCGGCCCCAATGACTACGAGATCATAGCGGCCGGAAGGTTCCGGGTTCCTCCATTCAGGTGGATGCAGGTTGGCAACCAAGGCGCTGTTGTATTGATCCATTGGCAGAACTTGTGGAACGTCATCAGCTTTCATCGAATACTCCCTGAAATCAGGTGATACCGACCTTAATCTCCTGGATGCCCCTGGCCCCGTCAGGATAGGAGCGGCCCAGGAAGCTCCCTGATTCCTGGACGTTCCCCTTTTTATCCGTCGCCCGAACTTGGAGCCTGAAGTTGCCCTTCTGATTCGCCTTCCATTCATAACGCCAAATCACCCAGGCAAAATCAGATAACGGGGGCTTCAGTTCCACCTGGTTCCAGGTTTTTCCGCTATCAAGAGAGAGTTCCACCTTGGCGACTCCGCGGCGTCCGGCATAGGCGATTCCCCCTACCACATGCGTCCCGGCTTGCATCTTTTGACCGGTCATGGGCATCAGGATCTGTGACAGCGTCAGGATCTCTGCCGTATTCGACCATCCTTTCTCTTCCCAATACCCCTTGTAGTCGTGGTCGACCAGTTCGACCTTCTGCAACCACTTCACGTTCTTCATTCCATAGATCCCGGGTACTACGGCGCGAAGCGGGAAGCCGTGCTCACGCGGCAGTGGGACCCCATTCATACGATAAGCAAGGAAAACAGTCCCGTCCATGGCAAGATCGAACGGGATGCTATCGGTATAGCCTTCCCCCCCGTAAAAGACGGCCCTCCGGATTCCAGATTTGGGACCAGCGAGTTCCAGAACTTTTTTCAGCGTCACGCCCTCCCAGATTGCATTCCCGATGGAATCACCCCCCACCGGATTGCCGATGCAGCAAAGTGTCACGGCTTGGGTTTTATCCATCAACTTCTGCAGGTCGTCCAGCTTGAGGGTCATCGGCTTTTCCACCAGTCCTTCGATCCTGAGCTGCCAGGTATCGGGGGAGATATCAGCAATACCGTCGTATGTGGTTAGATAGAACATGTCATTCGGGGTGATCTCGAGAATCTTGACCCCTTTAAAGTCCTTGGTGCCCTGCATGAGTAGTTGATGGGCCATCTCCTTGTCCGTCTCCTCAGCTACGGCATATCCGCGTGTAAAGATGGAGACGCCAAAGCCCATACCAACGGTCCCCAAGCTGAGAAGCTGGAGGAAGTTGCGCCGGCACAAGTCGCCCGAGGCGTTAGGTTGAGCGGATTCAACCTTCATAGATGCTCTCCTCATAGTTAGCCTCAGCCATAAGCGTGATGTTTGACTTAAGAATCAGTGAAGTTGCGAGCGGGGACAAGCGATAAGGTGAGGCAAAATGGGGTTCATTTCCGGGGCTCCGCCGGTAATGTCGATGACCCGGAAGTTGACATTCCTGATTCCTCCTTTTGTGCGAAACTATTTGCGTAAAATAAGCACAGGCTCCATGATTACAAGTCAATCAGCGCCTGGCGCGCAATGCTTCTATTTTTTCAATTAGTTATTTGGTTTTGTTCGACCCCGTGAGCAGTACAGCCTTGCTACCGTGCAACCCAATCGGAGATAATAATTCGAAAGCTGATTTCAGGAGGTCGAATGCTCTGTTCCAAGGGTGTGGGAATTGGGTTAGGTAACGATAAAGGAGCCGTCCATGAAAATCGGACAAAATGATCTCTGCCTCTGCGGCAGCGGGATCAAATACAAGAAGTGCTGCGCTAACAAGCAGGAAGGCGGTGGACAGCGAGCCGGGCTTGGTGCGGTAATGGACGAAGTGAGAGAGTTGCTCAGAGGCCAGAGCTTTGCCTCGCTGGAGGAGGCCAACACCTTCTTGAGCCTGCGTATGCAACAGCGTAACCGGTTGCCTAAAGATGACTTCGATGGTCTATCAGCGGAACAGATGCACCGCTTCCTGTACTTCCCGTTCGAGACGCCCCATCTAGTCAGTTTTCCGTCCTGTCTCGACGTTGCCCCTGAAGCCCAGATTCTTACCCTCTTCAGCCTGTTGGCTGAAGTCCTTGGCGATCAAGGTATGAAAGCGACCGCCACTGGCAACCTTCCGCGTAAGTTCTGCAGGGATGCTGCCCTGGCGTTTCTGGGAGAAGAGAAGTACCGGGAAAACTTCCGTTTTGGCGACCTTCGCTCGGAACCGGAATTCTTCGATCTGCATGTCACCAGGCTGGTCTCCGGGTTGAGCGGATTCGTCAGGAAGTACAAAGGAAAGTTCATCATAAGCAGGGAGTGCCGGAAACTTATGACTCAACATGGGCTGGCGAGCATTTACCCGCGGCTATTCCAGGCATTTGTCACTTCATACAACTGGGCCTTTCGTGATGGTTGGCAGGAAATCCCCCTGATACAGCACTCTTTTCTGTTCACTCTTCACCTACTTAAGAAGCATGGGACGGAGTGGCAAACAAGCAGGTTCTACCAGGACTGCTTCCTTCGGGCCTTCCCAACGGTGCTGAAGGAGGTGGCGCCTATTGGGGAGTATTACTCGGCGGAAGAGATATTGCGCAGTTGCTATTCGCACCGCTGCCTTGAAAGCTTTGCCGGCTTCCTTGGGCTGGCGGAGATTCAGCACGATTCCGCCAAGCGATACACTGACGATTTCTGTCTGAGAAAACTTCCACTCCTTGATCACGTTGTTCAGTTTCATCTGTGAGGTGAGCAAATGGCCAAGAAGGAAAAACCGGCTGATTAACTAAAAGACTTACTCAGAATGTAAGCTTCTATACTTCTTGTAGGAACTATGTCGAGCACGATTGGAATGCCTTTCTATGCTGGGCCGGTCGTTTGGCAAAGGTGGCAAATGCAAGCTATCCTTGCGCAGCGGGGCCGGATCAAGATAGCATCTCTATACTTAACGATAAATATTCAAAAAAGTCGCTTTAGGGAAAGCGTAGCTCTAACCCATCCTGATCCTTGCGTCACAGATCTCGATATCCCTAGAAGCCACGAATACGGGGTTCAGGTCCATCTCTTGAATTTCCTCATGTTTTTCAATGAGGCGTGAAACCTGCAGGAGGAAATCCTCAATGCATGGGAGGTCAACGGTTCCACTCCTGGGATTCTTGAGCGTTGCATAGCTCTGCAATTCCTCGATCATTTCCCTGGCGTCCCTCTTAGTGACGGGGATCAACCTGAAGGAAACATCCTTGATCGATTCCGCATATATTCCTCCAAATCCGAACATCAGGACAGGGCCAAACTGCCGATCCTTTCGCGCTCCGACGATCAGTTCAAAGCCCTTGCCCAGTTTCTGCACCATAACTCCATCAAGCTGTTTTTCCGGGCTGTCCGATCTAAACATTGAGACGATTTCCCTGAAGGCCTGCCTTACCTCACCCTCGCTCTTCAGGGAAACCCTTATGCCTCCGGTCTCGGTCTTATGAACAACGTCGGGGGAGGAAACCTTGAGCGCTACCGGAAGGCCTATCTTGGAAGCCATACTTACAGCCTCATTTTCATCCCTCGCCAGTGAGCTCTCGAGCACCTTCAAGCCTTCATTATCAAGAAAGGCAAGGGCGTCCACCCCAAGTAGTACTCTTTCCATATTCACCTCTTTCTAACCAAAGAGTAAATTCGCTCTCCAGAGATTTCCCATGACCACTCCGCCCCTCTCAGGCGTAGGAACAATCGAGACACCCTTTTTCCCGTCCATCTCCCGGATATCATCATCCCATATACCCGGCGGGGCCGTGAAGATGGCGACGACGGGTTTTTTGAAAGGATCGACACCTTTCATGTATTCTGCCATTCCTTTTGCCAGGTGGACATTTGCCGATGCGAACATGGCGATAAAAATAACCCCGTCTGTGCCCTCATCTTCGAGCACGGCTTTGAGAATATCGAGGATATTCCTAACATTATACCAGGTAGGGCCCATGTCGACCGGATTCGTTCGGATGGCGATCGGGGGAAGCAGGCTATTAATAGTCTCCTGTGTTTTTGCCGAGAAGCGGGCGAGCTTGAGTCCGGCCTTCTCGACGGCATCGGCGGCTATCATTCCAGGACCTGCCTGCCCGGAAAGCACGGCAATGCGAGGCCCTTTAATGGGCGGGCATGCATCGAGGGCTTTGGCCGTGTCAATCAATTCTTCGGCGGATGTAACCTCGAGGATACCCGCCTGGCGAAGAGCTCCTTTCCATATCTGATAGTCACCTGCCATGGACCCCGTGTGGAATCGGCTTGCGCTGTCGCCTTTTTCACTTTTGCCTGCCTTATATGCGATTACATGCTTCCTGCCCCTGATCGATTTCGCCGTATCAAGCATGTTCCTGGGATGGTCCAATCCCTCGATGTACATGGCTATTACCCTGGTGTCCTCATCCTCTTCAACGAGATGCTTCAACAGCTCCGGGAACCCTATGTTGAGGCGGTTGCCGAGGCTCATCAATTTAGACACGCCCATCCTTTGCTCCATGGCCAGGAAGCCGCACAGGTGGCAAATGCCCCCACTCTGGCTTATCAGCGCAACGCCTCCTTGTTCCAACAGGGAGAATTCCGGTGTAAAAGAGGCGTTCACTCCGAAAGTCCGATTGACAAAGCCGAAGGTATTCGGGCCGATTATCGGCAGCTCGTACTGCCGGGCAATCCTTCCTATCTCCTTTTCAAGGGCTTCCCCCGACGCATCCTCGATCTCTCGAAATCCTGCGGTGATCAAGACCACACCTTTAACCATTTTCCTTCCACAGTCATGAAGGATTTCAGGAACGAACTGAGCCGGCACTGCGACCACGGCAAGATCAACCGTCTCAGGGATATCGCTCAAAGCAGGATAAGAGCTTATACCCCAGATCTCCTGCCCCATCCGATTCACCGGAAAAATTCGACCCTTGTAATTGCCCTGAACAAGGCTTTTCACTACATGATAGCCAAGTTTATCGAAACTGTTCGATGCCCCAACGACTGCTACGGATTCAGGACAGAAAAGCTTCTTCAGTTTTGCAATCATCATACTTACCCTTCCTCCTGACTATTGCGATGCACAACCCATATGGAGATCCCATAGGGTATTGCCGCTAAGTAATCTCCCGCCCGTCTTGCTTCACGGGCAGGCTGACTATAAATGTCGAGCCCTTCCCCGGTTCGCTCTCCGCCCTGATACTGCCTCCATGACGTTCTGCTATTTTGCGGCATATGGCAAGCCCTATTCCGGTACCTTCATACTTGCTGAGCGCATGCAGTCTCTGGAAGGGTTTGAAAATACGTTCGGCAAACTGCGGGTCAAATCCAATGCCATTGTCCTTTACAAATATTTCGCAAATCCCCTGCCCATTGAACTTTGCGTATATTACAATTCTGGGTGGCAGGGCGCTTCGGAACTTGAGCGCATTACCGATGAGGTTTTGGAACAGGCGCAGGATTTGGGTTTCATCGGCTTCTAATGCGGGCATGGTTTCGATCTCGATCAATCCGCCTGTTTCTTTGATAGTATCTTCAAAAACATCCGCGGCTTCCCGTGCGATTTTTACGAGGTCTATTGTTTTGAGTGGCTCCGGTCTCGAAGCTACCCGTGAGAATTGGAGCAAGTCCCTCAGGAGTTGCCGCATGCGGGCCGTCGAAGTCATGATCCGATGCAGGTACTCTTGTACGGCACTATCGAGTGTGGACTCACATCTTTTCTCAGCCAGATCACAGAAAGTCTGAATCTTTCTCAACGGTTCCTGCAAATCGTGAGAAGCAACAAAGGCAAAATCCTGCAACTCTTCGTTCAGCCTTTCAAGCTTGTCGGCATATTTCATAAGCGCCTTATGCGATAGACTCAGCTCAGCAGTCCGTTCCTGCAGTTGCGCGTTAGAGGCTGCGCGCTCCTCCGCCATTCGGGAATAATGTTCTTTAAGTTCGACCAAACTCCTGTTTGTGATATTGATACGCTTTGCTATGATCAATGTCAAAACGATATAAAGGAGTGTCATGGCGCTCATAGCATAGTAAACGCCCCCGCCAATGAAGAGAAAACGAATGAATAAGGGAACCAATGCCGATAGCGAGAATGCTATAAATGCCGGGAGAACGTTAGCGAATGTTTCCGCCGCACCGGCTACCATCCCGCACAGGACAAAGACAATCAGGATTTGACGTGTTGGTGAATCTACGGGGAAGAGAAAAATTCCAAGCGAACCCCAGGTGATTCCGGCTAAACCGAGGCTGGCCACAAATCTTTTGGCCACCTGCGCAGCTTGACGGGGCTGGAGCGAAGCTCCCCGATACTTGTATAAAAAGAGGGTACGCTGAACCGCAAGACAAAAAGTAATTGAAAACCATATGATTAATGACGCGTGCGAAATGGATTGCCATAGGACCAGGACAAGAATGGATGCGTTCACAAGCGTTGCAAAAACAGCAATAGGCGCCAACTTCAGGGTCTGCCTGAGTAACTCCACCCGAGTGAGTTCTTGTTGCCGGGTATCTTCCATGTGCCCCATCCGGATATGGACAATCTGATGCAGTGGAATCACTTCATTAATTATAAGACATAATGTCACGTGGTGTGGATTTCCGATTAATGGAGGACAGAGGACGGAACTGCCTCCCCCCGATTTCCGCCAGAACTGCAACCTATCGATGCCCGGACCACGTCCCGCGTTTGCGGCCGCAAGGCGCCCGGACCACCCAACTCAATGGACAGACCCATTCGGGGGCGCCTTCCGGGCTCCGCGTGGTAGACGGCCAAGGGAGGCGGCCACCAAGGGGTATTTTTTGCACCTCGGGTGTAAGTATAAGGCTATTAGGACGATGCTCTCGCCGTAGTGCAAATCGCCGGTCATAATCGCCCCGGGAAGGCACCCGGCAACCTGTTTTACACGGCCGTCCAGTGCCGGCTCCCCGGCAAGGATCGTTTTTCGAATAAAAATGGCCCTTCCTGCGGTAAACTAGAGTTGCATTCCATAAACAATGCGATATCTCGGGCAGTACGCCTTTCACCTCGGCGGAGGCGGAGCTGGGTGCTTTAACATATGGACAAAACACTGGATTCCGGCCTTCGCCGGAATGACGAAAACCGCTTCCGCTTCGTCCTTTTAAATATCGTGGAACTTACGGAATGCAACACTAGAACTGTGAAATATCCCCATCATCAAATGGGATCACCCGTTCAGGGGCGGGTCGACGCTTTCTCGAGGAGGCCGGATCCTTTTTAGAATCCTGGACTGAACGCTTCCTGTTCTCTGGAGCCGCAAGGACTCTCGATGATTTTTTTACAGGCATGCCTGGTTAGGTGCTTCCGGCATTGCCGTTGCCATTTGCACCACTAACCAAAACTATTAATTCTGCCACATATTTTTTCAGGTGCTCTGCTTGAGCATTCATTGTTTCCGAAGCAGAGGCGGATTCTCCGGCCGTAGATGAATTCAGTTGGACGACACTGTCCATTTCACTCACTGCTCTGCTAACTTGCTCAATTCCTTGGGCCTGCTCACTCGATGCAGCCGATATTTCACCAACCAGCTCTCCCATCTTATTTGCGCTGGATTCAAATTGAAAGAATTCGGCACTGGTCCTTTCGACCATTTCGGATCCCTCCCTGATTCTCGTGACGGTCCCCTCGATCAAGCTGGCAGTATTTTTTGCGGCTTCCGCGGCTCTCATCGCCAAATTTCTCACTTCGTCGGCAACTACTGCGAAACCCGCCCCGGCTTCTCCGGCCCGGGCCGCTTCCACTGCCGCGTTGTGGAAGCACATGCTCAGAGATGTCCAAACCCCGCGAAATAGTATCGGTCGATGATAGATAAGACTTGAGAGAAACTGTTTATGGCAGGTGATTTCAGGCAGGTTCGAAATGGCGCCCATGTTGGGTCCAACGGTAATTTGGGGCGGTGGGACCCCCTACCGGTTTGGTCGCTGCCTTCGGCGGTGGCACAGGCAGGATCTCGACGCTATCCTTGACCTGTCCATGAGCAGAGGCGGTACAAAGGTACTCTTCCGCACAACCCCTCCCTTCGGCAGGCGGACTTGTCCTGAGTTTCCGAAGGAGGGCAAGCTCTTTCCTTGCCAGGTCGAAAAATGCCACCTTTCCGACTCGGAAACTGCCAGTCTTTTATTCCAAAAATATCCGCCGCCTGCCCGCAAGACGAAATATCCACTTCGACCTCAAGCCTCCACGCTACCTCAACCAGAAACTCATAAGGGGTTGAAAGGACAGATGTTTGTCTTAAGTGGGCGGCATTGGGCCTGACCTTGACTCACCTCTATAAAGGAGCAAAGGCAAGACCGGGGGAGGCGGCCTTGCCTTTGTCCAATTTGCTTCCTGGCGATGACGTCTAGCTCGAGAAGCGTCTCAGAAATCCGAAAACACCAGCTAGGCCTGAACCAAAAAGCAGAAAAGTCCCTGGAAGGGGGGTGGGGGAGGCAACCTCCGGGACTTGGGCAGCGTCGGTGAGATACACGGGGAGGCACGCGTCAGGGGTATTCAGGAGCCATTCATCGGACTGGCCGAGATTGGTAAGGACGGGCTGAACGACAGTAAGCTGAGTGCCACCAGTAGGAATATAGTAGTAGTACAGCCCGAATTGATTAGTCGAGCCGAGATTGAGCAACGCGTTGCTGGGAATGTCGTTGGCATTGGGGGCTCCACTATAGACATACCAGGTAGTGCCAGTCTCTGCAATCGTGAAATCCACTGCCTGTGCCGAGTATGGGTTGTGCGCACTCCCCGGCATACTGAGCAGTAATGCGTTACCGGTAATGTTAATACCTTGGGTGACTCCCGCGGCATTGATGTAAAGCCCCCCCGTCATTGTGCAATTTTGCGGCTGGAAACTAAAGACATTCTGGTCAGCACTGGTTGTCGGCGTCCACAGTACATAGTCGGCATCGGCATGTGTAGCGACGCCAAGGGCCACGCCCAGAATCAGGAGAAACGCCGGAAGTAACGTCCGCAATTTCATACATCCTCCTCATAGAATAGCGCGTTCTCTACGTAAAAAGCCCAGGCATGAGGGTAATTCATCCAGCGTGCGCTGGCCGGATGAACCATCGATCATGTCTGGGCTTTCTGGTCCCCTAGTTGCTGGAGGTCAGCAAAGTACCCACATGCTGACCCTTATACGCCTTTTCCATAAAGAGTTCATGTCGGAATCGTGACAATTGCGTTATAAATCTGATACCTCAGCCAGCCATTCGCACATGATAACCAACGGAGCTTTTGAGCAAACCTGAATCCAACTCGACTTGCAATTTCGCGATATCCTTCTGCCGCGCAAAAAAATCAAAACGATGGGATGCCTTGATTTTATTGGGAAGAGGAAATACCAACTTTGCTCGTGGAGGGAACGAATATCAGCAGGAGAAGCATTGCTAAAATCAGCATCAAGGCAATCGTGCTCAGACCGATATAGAGACTGCCCGTGCTGACCTTGATCCAGCCCACGAGGGTAGGGCTTACTACGGCGCCGCAGTACCCTATGGAGCTTATCAGGGCGATGCCGCCCGCCATGGCGCCACCCTCCAGATATGTGCTCGGAATGGTCCAAAAAAGGCTCAGAACGCTGAAGATACCAATCGAGGCCACCATCAGCAAAGCGATCGTAAAGCCGACGCTATGAGCGGCAAGAGGCAGGACCAGGAAACAGGCAGCCGCCGTAAGCCCGCATAAAGCCACATGCCAGCGGCGCTCCATAAAACGATCTGAACTGTAGCCGGCCAGGAGCATGCCTATCGTGGAAATCACCGAGATGAGGCCGCTCCACCAACCGATGTCGGTAACTTTTTGGAGTCCGACGATTCTCAGCAGTGTGGGACTCCAGAGGAGAATCGTATTAAGAGAACAAAAGTAGGCAAAATAGATTATCGAGAATAAATAGATTTTGGGATCACGCAGGGCCTCGCGAAAATTTGTTGAAGGTTTACCGGGGCCGGAGATACGATCAGCTTGGAGATCGCCTATTATGGCTTGCTTTTCGTCATTTGAAAGCCAGCCTGCCCGCTCCGGGTTATCCTGCAAGTAGAAATAGGCGATGACGCCCAGAACCACGGCCGGCAAGCCCTCCATCAAGAACAGCCATTGCCAGCCGTGCCACCCGGAAAGACCGTTGAAGCGGTCCATCAGCCAGCCCGACAGGGGGCCGCCTATGGCCCCCGCGATCGGCACTGAAATCACAAACAGGCTCATGATCCGCCCCCGATGCCGGTTCGGGAACCAATAGGTGAGATATACTATGATGCCCGGGAAAAAGCCCGCCTCTGCAACCCCGAGCAGGAAACGCATAAGGTATAGATAGTACGCTCCCTGCGCGAAACTCATCAGCAAAGAGAAAATTCCCCATAACACCATGATACGCAAAAGTGTTTTTCGTACTCCTATCCGGGCCAGCATAAGGTTGCTCGGCACTTCGAAGGCTACATATCCAACGGCGAACATGCTGGCCGCTACGCCGAAGATGGCGTCATTCAGATTGAGGTCCTTGATGAACTGCAGCTTTGCGAAACCGATATTGAACCGGTCTATCTGAGCCACAACATAGCAGAGGAGCAGGAAGGGCAGCAGCCGCCAGGTGATCTTCCGATAGATCTTGTCGCCGGCTTGCTCACTCACGGATGAACTAATTGCCATTTTCCCACCCTCCCTCTATAGCCGGTTTGAGTGAGTCCTCACACTTTGTCGTCCGGTGGCCGGATTCGATCACGTTCGGCCTCACGAAGACAGCGCCTCAGAAGTTTGCCGACTTCATTGCGCGGCAAAGCGTCGCAGAACTCCACTCGGCGCGGCTTCATATAGCCGGGCAATCTCTCGCCGCAGAAAGCGGCAAGTTCCTCAGCGCTCGAGCGTTCTTCCGGAACCGGCACCACGAAGGCGACAACTTTTTCACCCCAGAGCTCGTCGGGCACACCAATTACTGCGGCTTCTTTCACCTTTGGATGGCGCAGCAGGCATTCCTCGATATCGTTGGGAAAGATGTTTTCGCCGCCACTGATGATCATGTCCTGCTTTCGGTCGACGAGGTAGAGGTATCCCTCGGCGTCGATTCTTCCCATGTCGCCCAGACTGAACCATTCGCCGCGGTGCGTACGGCGCGTGCTCTCAGGGTCCCGCCAATACCCGGAAAACAGACCGGGACCGCAGATATAGATCTCCCCGACCGATCCAACCGGAACATCAACTCCTTCGTTATCGAGAATGCGGATGCCCACGTCCCGTATCGGTCTGCCGACCGAGCGGTCGCGCACTGCCAGCTCGGCCGGGGTAATTGCAGTGATGATGCGCGTTTCGGTGGCGCCGTAGAATTCGGTAAGCACCGGGCCGAATTTGGCCAGCACCCGTTCTTTAACCGTGGTCGGCAGCGGGGCCCCTCCACTTATCAGACAGCGCAGGCTGGACACATCACAGGTTTGCAGGGCCGGCGAATTGACCAACTGCTGCAGCATCGTAGGCACCACGAAGGAATTGGTGACGCGGTAGCGTTCGACCAGTTCGAGATACCTGGATGCATCGAAGCGCGTGGTCACCACGGCCGTGCCGCCCAGATAAAGGGCAAGCGCGGCGAAGTCCCGGGGCGCCGAGTGCCAGTAAGGGCCGGGATTGATTGTTACGTCGGTGTCCGTGAGAGCATAGTCGAGCGCTTTGTAGAGAAAACCGGCAACGATGGCGCGATGCGACACCATGGCGCCTTTCGGTGGACCGGTGGTTCCGGAGGTGTAGCCTATGTAGAGAGTGTCTTCCGGGTCAATGGGCTCAGCGGGCGGCTGCGGTTTTCCCTCATTAACCAGTGCGGCCAGGGACGGGCAGCCGGCCGTTTCGTGGTCGAGACCGAATATGCGGCCCGCGAGGCGCCGGCGGGTGGCCGCGCGCGCCCCATCCAGGACGGGGGCGAACTCCTCGCCCAAAAATATTGCGTCGACCTCGGCATGAGCCATGCGGAAATCGATGTCAGCCGGCTTTAGCGCGTTGTTTATCGGCACGAGAACGGCGCCGAGGGAGCCGACCGCGAAATAGACGCACAGGTAATCGGCACTGTTGAGGGCGAGAATGGCGATCCGGTTGTTTTTGCCAAGCCCCCGGCGCGCAAGTCCATCAGCCAGACGCCAAACACGCTCGGCAAACGCGCGGTGAGAAAGCGTCGTCCCGTCTTCCGATATAATCGCAGCCCTCTCCGGATAAAGGAGCGCATTGCGCCCGACACTGCGACCGAGAATCAAGACGGCACCTCCCCGGGGAACTCGACGAGCGCTTCACCGGTTGCCACTTTTTCGTCACGTTGGTTTCTCATCTCGACATCGATTGTCACCCAGCGCGATTTTGCAGTCACTTGTTTGGCCTTCACGGTACCACTAGGCCGGATAATGTCGCCGGGTTTGACCGGTTTTAACCAGCGCGTCTCGAGGCGCCGATGCACGCCATTGACCTGGAACGCCCAGTCGGTCAGCATGCGCGTTATCAATGCGAAATTATTCATGCCATGCATGATAATTCCGCCGAAATTCGTTTTGCCGAAATCGCCCTGCATGTAGTTGTCGTCCAGGTGGAGCGGGTTGTAATCGAGCGAGGCCTCGCAGAAAGCATGGATACTATCCATGGAGACGGCAAATTCGCGGCCCTCAATGCGGTCGCCCTGCATCAGCTTGTCGAAAAAATCCATCATCGCGCTCTCCTCACATCGGCCGGATCGTCCAGCCGCGGCCGGAACAGATTACCTCGCCGTTCTGATTGAAAAAGACATTGTCATGGATTGCGAAGAGGCGTTGGTTCTTTATGAACTTGTCCAGAGCGCGCGCGTGCATTGTAATGGTGTCGCCCGGACGGGCCGGCTTATTGTAGCTCCACGACTGTCCGGCATTGATGGTGCCTGGAGTGCGCATCCAGTCATCCATCGGGGTGCAGGCAAACATCAGGAGGACATGGATCGACGGCGGGGCGATCAGTCCACCGTAGGGCGTTTTGCGCGCGTATGGCTCGTCAAAGTAGAGCGGGTGCAGGTCACCGACCGCCCGGCAGTAGCGCTGAATGACTTCCAGCGTCAAGGTATAAGGGATCGTTTTGCGCGGTTCTCCGGGAACGATGTCGTCCCAGATCTTGCGGCTCTCAGCGTTTTTCCAGAAATCCGTTTCAAATTCCTGCTTCACTATCGCCCCCTTTGCGTCTAAGACCAATTTGGGTTCAAAATCCCACAGGCCCTTTAGAAGAGGGTGTTTTGACCGGAGAGAAGGGTGCAGGGGGGATTTTGAGACCCTTTAAGGTTGCACAACGATTCTTCTTTGAATAAGGGACTCAATTTCCTCGTTATCGTATCCAGAGACCTCCAATATTTCCCGGCTGTGCTGTCCGAGTATCGGCGCCGCCCGGCGAATAGCGCCCGGCGTCTTGTGAAGGCGAACCGGCAAACCAATGGTCTTTTGCATACCTACCGTTGGATGGGGAATTTCCTGGAGCATTTGGTTGTAGCGGATCTGCGGATCGTTGAAAGTTTCTTCGTAGGTGTATACGAGCCCGCATGGAACACCGGCCTTGTGCATGCGCGCCAGCCACTCTTCGGCAGGCCGTTCTTTAAGGACCTGCGCCACGGCGCCGTTGATTTCGCGCGAGTTTTCCACCCGGAGCCGGGTTGTCTTAAACCGGTTGTCTTCAATAAGGTCTTCTCTGCTAATCACCTGGCAGAGCTTCGCCCAATGCTTGTCATTTAAAGTACACAGGTTGATGGGCCGATCTGCGGTTTGGAAAGCATTTGTCGGGGCGGTGAACAGGGAACGGTTTCCAAGTTTGGGCGGTTGTCTTCCCGTGGCGAAATAATAGGACACCAGCGGGGCCTGGGCGGCAAGGAGACAGTCCACGAGCGCCAGGTCCAGGTACTGTCCTTCTCCGGTCCGCTCCCGATGGAACAGGGCAACCATGATGCCGTAGGCGGCGTTTATTCCCGCGATGACGTCGGCGATTCGCTCTCCCACTTTCAATGGAGGTCCGTTTTCTTCACCGGTCACCTCCATTAATCCGGCCATTCCCTGGAAAATATTGTCGAGCCCCGGAAGACCCCTATACGGCCCGTTCTGGCCGAACCCGGATATGGAGCAATAAATAACCGAGGGGTTGCGCCCAGCGATCTCGTCGTAGCTTATGCCAAGCCGTTCTTTGAGGTCTGGCCGAAAGTTTTCGATGACAACGTCGGCTCTTTCCGCCATTCTCAGGAGCACATCCCGCCCTTCGGGCCGGGTAATGTCGAGGCAAATGTCTTTCTTGTTTCTATTAACGCTCAGGAAGTAGGCGGATTCTTCGCCGATGAAGGGAGGCGCGAGCCCGCGGCCATCGTCTCCGCCCGGCGGCTCGACCTTCCAGATTTGTGCGCCCATGTCGCCAAGCATCATGGTGCAGAAGGGACCGGAGAGGACACGGGACAGGTCCAGGACAAGGACGGATTGCAGAGGCATAGGCAGTTCCGGGTGCATTTTATTGTCCGCCATACGAACAATTATTCGCTATAAGAACACGCCAACACCCATACTCCAAGCTCCAAGCCTTGTCAATGGATTTTCTCAACCCGCAAACCTGCAAAACACTTGCATTTACCGGTTCGCTGTGCGAACATGTTGCCATGCCAAAAAACAGCGACCAATTCGTTCAGTCTTTCGCACGCGGACTATCGGTCATCCGTTGTTTCGGCCCCAATTACAGGGAAATGACTCTTACCCAAATCGCCGAACGCACCAACCTGAGCCGAGCGGGAGCCCGAAGAATACTTTGCACCCTGAAGAACCTGGGCTATGTTGGAGCCGATGGGCGGTACTTTTCGCTTACCCCGCGGATTCTCGACCTGGGGTACTCCTATCTGTCATCTTTGCCTTTTTGGGACTTTGCCCAGCCGATCATGGAGAATATGGTTGCGAGGGTGCATGAAACCAGTTCCATTTCGGTTCTCGGCGGCACGGATATCGTTTATGTCGTGCGGGTGCCTACGCGCAGGATCCTGACGACCAACATCAGCATCGGCACCCGCCTCCCCGCCTATGTGCAATCCATGGGGCGAGTACTGCTGGGCGGGCTAACGGCCGAGGAACTGGACCGCTACTTCGCCTCCGTGGAACTGCAGCCGTTTACCAGGAGAACTATCGTTGACCCGGTTCGCCTCAGGAAAATCATTGCTGATGATAGAAGGAAAGGTTGGTCGTGGGTAAATGGTGAATTGGAGGGAGGCATCTGCGGAATCGCAGTGCCGCTTACGGATTCAAACGGCAAGGTCATCGCCGCGATGAACATTGTAACCAGCACCGGAAGATCATCGAAATCCAGGGCAATCAAGACTTTCCTGCCTGAACTTACCCGCGCCGTCGAGCAGATTAATTCCTGCTTACGGGTGCGGGGGGTGTAGCAGCCTGCGCCGTCAGCACGTCATGCATGGTTTTTTCAGGCCGGGGATGTTTTCATTTCATTGGATGCGGGTGTTGCTGAAATCCGGTATACGGGTGATAGAATCTGGAGAATAATGATTTTCGCCCTTGGCAACCGGGGCGAAAGGATGGCCTGAAATGCTCTTCAACGTGCCGGTTATTCCCGATGAAAGACTCGCCGCAACGCTGAATCGGCATGCAAGCTCGTTCTACTGCTGCCACTTCAGCCTCTATTCCTGCGATGTTCATGACGGCCGTCACAAACATCAGCTCCTGGAAACCGGCCGGTGGGTAGAATTCCTGCGATCCGTGCGAATCGCCAGGAAGTATCTACTGGTGAACAGTCGAGCCCATGCTCATGGGGCATACCTTGATCCTGCTCATCTGCAGACGGTGATTCAAACCCTTCGGTCGATGCTGAACGCAGGAGTGATCGACGGAATCGTGTTTGCCGATGCCTACTATCTCCAGGCTATCTCCGATGCGGGAGAAGACGAAGCATCCGAGCTTGAGGCCATCCCCAGCGTAAATTGCATGCTTGACACCTACGACCGAATCGCCAGCATGATCGATTTCATCTCCTCCACTCGATTCCGCCTTCCGGAAACGCTCATATTGGACCGATCTCTCAATCGCCGCTTAGATGCTCTTGCAGAAGTTTCCGCCCGATGCAGGGAGTTGCTCCCGGCCGTGAAGCTCGAACTGCTGGCCAATGAAGGTTGCCTCTCTAACTGTCCATTCAAACTGACCCACGATTGCCACATTTCCCTGGTCAACATGGGGCGGCCCTTGGATACCCACCGCATCAACCGGGAACTCGGATGCATGCGGACGCTTCAACGCGACCCATCCCACCTGTTCAAATCACCGTTTATCCGGACGGAAGACGCCGCCGCTTACGAACCTTACGTTGACGTCCTCAAGCTATGTGGACGAACCCCGGGCGCCCCCTTCCTCATGAGGGTGGTGGACGCCTACCTGCACGGAAAACATTCGGGCAATCTCCTGGACCTGATGGACGCGATGGATGGAACGGCCGAATGGTTGTATGCTTCGAACGACCGACTCCCCGTCGATTTCCTGCAGCGGTTGACTTCATGCTCCAGAGAATGTCGAACCTGTTCTTACTGCAGGGACCTCATTGAAAGCTGCGCAAAACCGAAGGGAATCAGCCTCGAAAGGCTCTGAGCCTGACCGTGTACTGAAAGTTCAGCAAATAAACAATTCGGAAAAGCGTGGGGGATGGGGGGACATGCGCCATAAGCGCTAGTAGTTTCCATCCGGAAAGTGCCCTTTTCCGCCCTTGGGCGGTGGGACCGCCAGCCAGGATCGCCACTGCCTGCGGCGGTGGCAGAACCAGGATCTCGACGCTCCGCGAGGCGGCACCTATGTACGCCTCCGCGCAAACCATTGATTTCCTTGCACCTTTCGGTGCGGCGCTGGGCAATCCGGAAATGGCGGGGCACCAAACTGTACGCGCACCTTTCGGTGCGGCGCCTTTTCAGCTTGTGATTTGGTAATTCCACCGTCATTTACGATTTTTGCAATCAATTCAGCTTTCGTCATTTCTTTTCCCCTTTTCAAAGTTTCAATCATGGTCTAGTTTAACGATTTTCTAGATATCTTTATTCAAAGGAGAAAACCGTGACTTGGGTGACTATCGATCAGGATAAATGCAATGGATGCGGTATTTGCGCCAAGGCCTGCGTGCGCTGTTTTACCGACCAGGATGGGGTGATAACGGTCCAGGCCGATGCACTGAACTGTAATTTATGCGGGCACTGTGTGGCCCTTTGCAGTACTGAGGCGATAACTCACAACCAGATGGATATGAATAATTTCCCGCCTGTGGATACCTCGCTGAAATATGATCTGGATGAATTCATAAGGTTTGTCCGCCAGCGGAGAAGCTATCGATCTTATCAGGACAGAGAAGTGCCTCAGGAAAAAATCGAAAAACTGGTGGAAATGTGCCGCTATACCCCAACTGGGAGCAACTTGCAGAAAGTGCAGATCAAGGTCATCACTAAGAGGGAAACGATCAAAAAAATCTCCGATCTCACTGTTGATTTTTTCCTTGAGACCATCGACCAGGTGGAAAATCAGGTGAACAGGCTGATTTCTGAAAAAAAAGATATCCCACGGGACCTTCAGGATCGAAACGAATTTTTGAAACGCTACCGAATTCTGGGGATGGCCCGGCAGCGTGGTCTTGATCCCATTCTGTATAAGGCCCCGGTACTGATGCTGTTTCATTCGCCGCCTTCCCCCAGCACTCCCAAAGATGACTGTATCATTGCCGCTCAAACCGTCGTTTTGGCGTCCATGACCGCAGGATTGGGGACCTGTTACAT
>JBKQTS010000269.1:0-12227 GCA_052143075.1 Syntrophobacteraceae bacterium
GAATTGGCCACGGTTTATCGTCCACGCCGCCTAAGATTGAACGTCGTGCCTCATAACCTCATGTTACCGCTGCAGGCGAACTCGGAGCGGCAGAGCGCAGGATATTCTTTGTCGCCGCGCCCGCGAGTGATCTTCAGCAAGCGCAGACCATTGAAGATGACAAGGAGCGAAGCACCCATGTCGGCGGCAATCGCCTCCCACAGAGTCGCTACACCGGCGGCGGCCATGCATATGAACAGGGCCTTTACCACCAGGGCGAAAAACACGTTCTGCCTGATTACGGCCATCGTTTTTCTGGAGTGGCGGATCAGCCAGGGTAATTTGGACAGGTCGTCGGACATCAGGGCTATGTCGGCGGTTTCAATTGCAGCATCCGAGCCCATGGCCCCCATGGCGATGCCCACGGTAGCGGCGGCCAATGCCGGAGCGTCGTTGATTCCGTCTCCGACCATCGCAATTGTGCCGAATTTTGTCTTGAGTTCCGAGACAAGCCGGACCTTATCTTCGGGGAGCAGTTCAGCGTAGAATTCATCTATCCCAACTGCTTTGGCTATAAGTTCGGCGGTTTTGCGATTGTCGCCGCTGATCATTACGATTTTTTCCAGGCCGAGAGCTTTGAGGCCGGCAAACGTCTCGCGGGCTTCCGGGCGCACCTGATCGGCAATGCTTACCAGTCCGCAGACGTGATCGTCACACCACATTACCATGAGAGAATTTCCGGCCTCCTCGAGCCTGCTGATCGCATCATGAAAGACCGGGCTTTCCTGCTGCCATCTTTCGAGCATCCTGTGGCTGCCGATCCAGAAGGTTTTTCCTCCGATAGACCCTTCCGCCCCCTGGCCGGGCAAAATGGTGAAGCTGTCTGCAACCGTGGCGCGAATGCCTTTGGATTCGGCATGCCGGATGATAGCCCGTGCGAGCGGGTGCGTGCTGTGGGCCTCAATGGCGGCTGCGTTTGCAAGAAGGCCATCCTCGCTGTGGTTGCCGACCGGCATGACGCTCTTTACAGCGGGTTCCCCGGAGGTAACAGTGCCCGTCTTGTCGAGTGCAATCGCTTTGAGCCGGGCCGGAGCTTCGAGGTAGGCCCCTCCTTTGATGAGGATACCGTTTCGCGCGGCCGAACTCAGCCCTGCCACGATTGTGACGGGAGTGGATATTACGATCGCACACGGGCAAGCGATAACCAGAACGACCAAACCTTGGTAGAACCACTGGGCCCAGTTTCCGCCCGTGAAAAATGGTGGAACAACCGCAATAGCAAGGGCCAGCAGCATCATAGAGGGAGTGTACACCCTGGCGAACTTTTCCACCCACTGTTCTGCGGGAGCGCGCCTTGAGCGGCCCTCCTCCACCATGCGAATGATTCTCGACAGAGTGGTGTCCGAGGCGGACCGGGTAGAGCGAAACTCTATTGTCCCTTCTTCGTTGATTGTCCCGGCAAACACCTCGGCACCTAATCCTTTGGGAATGCTGGCGGACTCACCGGTGATCGGCGCCTGGTTTACGGATGTGGCCCCCCGTGTTATGACACCGTCAAGCGGGATTCGCTCCCCGGGCCGGACTACGACGGTGGCGCCGACCGGAATCCGGTCCACCGGTTTTTCCTCGATGTTCCCGTCATCCGGGCAAATAAAGCGGGCCATCGGGGGGGTGATGTCCAAAAGCGCGGTTATTTCACGTTTAGCCTTGCCTACGCTCCATGATTCGAGCAGCAGCGCAAGGGCGAAAAGAAAACTCACGGAAGCGGCCTCCAGCCATTCACCCAAACCGATTGCCCCGATGACTGCCACGGTCATGAGAAGGTTCATGTCCGGCCTGAGCTTTCTTGCCGCATAGAGGGCTTTTGGAAAAATAAACCAGCCTCCGGTAAGGATTGCCGAAAAATAGAGAATAACCGCAAAAAGCGGAGCGCCGCTCTCCTCCGTGAGCACGGCGAAGACGGCCCCCCGGTGGAGCGCTTGTAAAACAAATGCCGCTATCAGCAAGAGGCCGCTCGCTGCACATGAGAAGAGTCTTCCATGTTCTTCCCAGACGCTCTCGCCCTTTGTTGCGCATAATCCTGCGGCGCAGGCATCCTCAAAGGGCACCGCCTCCATGCCGGTCCCGGCAACCGCCGCCATGACGCTTTCAACAACGCTTGCGTCGAGACTGCCGCTGATCGTCATCCGGCTCTGCAGCAGATCGAAAGAAAGCCTCTCATCGCCTCCAACCAGAGGCGCCACCTCAGATCTAAGCAGCCCTATTTCCTCGCCGCAGCACATACCTTTTATTCGGAAGGAGTGTTTTTCCATTTACCAACTTTTCACGCAAAGGCATTGTTAACGTAATCCTGCAATTTTGTACAAAAAATCCAAACTTCCCGCTGCCTGCTACTTCAAGCCTCCTAATCTCCCTGTTTTGGATTATCCGTGTTATCAGCGGCCCCATTTTCGACGTGAGGCTGAAAAATAGCCAATGGCAGCTTGAAGACCCTTTTCATCACTCCGAAAAGCTCCTCGCCCACGGCGCTGGGGGAAAGAAGAACCACTATGGGGTCGGCCAGGTCTCCGCTTATGCGGACCGGCAGGGTTACGAAAGCCTCGTTGAGTACTTTCCCCATAAGGGGCGTCGCATCCACCACTCTCTCCACGGTCCGGAGCGGAGCGACAAGGGCGACCACGTCCACTTTTTGCCTGACGAGGTCGATCTCACCGTGAAAGACCACTTTGATACACGGCCCATTAATGACCGAATCGGACAAGACGAGCTTTCCGTTCTTTATTTTTCCTTTAGCTTCTATCGATTTATATTCGCAGCCCTCGCCGATGAGGTCCGGGACCACGCCTCTGTAAATTTCGGATATGCTGAGCAGAGAAATTATTTTCCCCAATGTATCGAACCGGAAGATGCGCCCGTCCTTTGAGTTAAACTCTACGTCGCCTTCCATAGAATCCGTGAGGTTGTCATTCCATCCGTTCGCCGCAAGATTTCCGGTAAGCGTGTAACTGCCGGAAAGGACGTGCTGTTTGTTGAAGAGGCAACTTATGGCTGATTTGAGGTCCTGGTCCTTTGCCGATAAGGCGAGAGAGATGTTCCGGCCCCCGGGTGTGATCCTGATGCTCCCCGGAGTGGAGATTCCGCAGAGGTTTGCCTGGTTCAGGCGAACATCGATGGAGCCGGGGCTCAGGACCACATCAGCACTGGCCGGGTCCCAGGAAACCTTTCCATAGGCGAGGTGTTCGCTTCTAATCCTGATAGTACCCTTAAGAGGCGCGACCCAAGCTTTTTCCGGAGATTGGGGGCCGGGTTGAGCGAGATTATCCTTTTCCTTTTCAGTGCTCTCCCCGTGCTTAAGAATGCTTTTCAGGTCAAGACTGTCCGCAAAGGCGTTCATATCCACAAGATAAGCACGCTCCGTCCTTGCGATGCTCCCTATAAGGCTCAGCCTGCTTCCGTTCCAGCTTATAATGGCCGATTTCACGGTCAACGTGTTTCCATCGGCCTCAAGCGCCGCGTTTTCAATTCGTGCAGGGACAGGCAGGTTGACCGGCAGTGGGAAACCCGAAATAGTGAGCTCTCCCTGGGCGCTCGATTTCTCGGGATTGTCGAGGTCGAGGTCTGCACTGAATTTGCCCTCTATCGGTCCTGTAAGCATCTTGTTGTCGACAAGGAGCCTGTTGGCCGTTTTGTTGCTGAGCATTCCGGAGAATCCGATCTTTAGCCGGTTCTGTATGGAGTCCATCGAAATTGCGGCGTCAGAGTCCTCATCCTTTATAATGAGATTTTCAATGGAAAACTCCTCGGGCGTTTTGACCAGACTGATCGTAATGCCGGGCCCGGCAGAAAGCTGCATTTCCCCCTTGAAAGCTGTTTTCGACCCCCTGTCCCATGTCAGGCGCGAACTGAGCAGGTTTAGATTCGAGATGGCCCTCAGAGAGTTAGGGAACCCAGCGAGGGAAGCGACAGTTTTGTTCCCCTCCGGACCGAGCCTGCCACTCAATTGCAAGTCGACTTTCTTCGGATGATCCAGGTAGCCTGTAACGCTCCCTGAAACTGAAAGGGAGGAGTCCGCCAGGACGGCGTTGATATCGCTGAGCGTGATTTGGCTTCCGTCTACCTCGAAAGCTCCTTTCTTCAGGGTGAGAGGGCCGTTTAATCGATTGTTTTGAAAAACAACATCCTTGACTGAGCCGGCGGCGTTTAAAACCCATTTTGAGCGGTCCGCAGGCGGGCCGGAGAACTGAAATGAGTTAATTTCCAACAATCCTTTCGGTGTGCTGTCGAGGAAGTTTTTCCAGTATTCGTGTGCCCGCAGGCGCGGGCTCAGAAGATCCATGGAAACGACGGACCTGGTCTGAGAGTTGATCGCCAGAGCTTTTTCCTCACCCCAGTCGTAGCTCAGATCCACCCCCTCGATACTCGAGCTTCCACTCCTGCCGGCCAAAGATGTCACAGATACTTTCGGCCCGCTCAGCATGAAAGAAGCGCCTTGCAGATCAACCGGTTCAGGAAGGCGACCGTAACGGCCGGAGAGGTGGAAAGGGCCGGACTCCACCCTGGTGGTGAGTGCGTGCAGCTTTTCACCAATTACGAGTCTGCCCTGCGCTTTGCCCGTCACATCTTTAATCAGCGCGAGTTCTTGCCTGAATGCCTGGTTATTGACAACCCGTTTCAGAACCTCGGGCAGCTCGGAGAGATCTGCCGTAATTGGAAGATCCAGATGGAACAGGGGGTTGTCCTTCGGCAACCCGATTCTCAACTCTCCATCGCAGGTTGAAGACCCGGCAGTTTGGCCGGAAATGCAAGTTGCCGTCAGTACACCATTTTCAACCAGCACGTTTCCACTGACGTTTGAAACGAGCAGGTCCGCTTTGGGGGCAAAAACGACGCCTTTTTCGATCGAACCCTTTATCGTGAAGTTTCGGGGGTTTTTCAAATCAGAAGCGCTTTTTGTGCGTGCGCTGAAAAGGATTTCCGGTATTTCCCCCTTCCGTATGATTTCAAAAGTCCGCCGGATGGCGGGGTTTTCTTTATCCACGGCGAGCATGAGGCCCTGTACCGTGTCGACGTCGGTGTCCTGCCCTTCGATGTCGAGAGTTACGCTTTGATCGGAGTATTTTTCGACATAGTGTGCTGAGAGGTTTAGCCGCTGGTTGTTGAACCGAAGATGTGAAATGGAAAAGTCGATGCCGTTGGCGTCGACGGTAAATGCGCCGGCCAGAGCGCCGTTGCTCATGACCGCGCTCTGTGGTCCGGCGTCGAGAGTAAACTGCGGGATCGAAGCCGTGAAATCTGCGCGCCCGCTTCCGGGGCCGCTGGTAGAAAGGGTAAGGCTCAAGTCTATCTGAGAATCGCCGATCCTGTCGGATGCGGACTTGTTCAGATATCTCACAAGATCCCCTGGATTGCCTCCGGTTAGATTCAACTCTGCTGAACCCTTCACAGTATCAAGGTTAACCCAACCGCTGAACGTAAGTGCCCGCCAGAGATCTGATTTGCCGCTCGTCAGTTCGAAATCGACCCTTTGAGCATGTACGGAGGTCCTGAGGTCTATCTCTTCGAAAAAGAAGGCGCGGTCTTGCCCGCAGTATAGCTCCAACCCCCCGTTGCGAACGTCGATAACCACCCCGGGCATTGCCGCAGGGAGTGTAGCCTGGAACTGGGAGATCCTGTCTTTCAGGTGCAGGAGTCGCTGAGAGGAGGACTTTGCCGAGTTTTCGGGTGTCTGTTCCGGCAGTTTGGCGGTAATCATGGGATTGAGAAGCTCAATTTCGGCAGGTGAGAATTTGCCTGTAAAAAGGGGCCAAATTTTCGGATGAAGCAGTACTGTGTCGACCGATGCGGTGAGGGTTTCAGGAATGGATATTTTCACGCCGTACATGACCATGCGGGGAAAGGGCAGAAAACTTATCTTGATTCGCTCCGAGCGTATGTGGTACCGGGCCCCGAGTTCGGCCGCCACGTTGCGGCCCAGAGCGTCGGTATCGAGGAAACGCGGAAGGAGCGCCGCCGCCGCGATAAGCAGAACCAGGAGGATCCCCGCCCCTGAAACCCCCCAAACAAATATTTTTCCGGCCTTGGTCATAAAGCTCTCTTCCGCAGATGTAAATTGAGAACCGGGATTTGGAAGGATCAAATCTGCGGTTTTCTAATAGATGAGCTTAGCAATTCAAAAAACCGAGTGCAAGAGGGGAATCTGAAAACAGGATGCGGATTTAAGGAGAACGGCAAATTCATTAAAAGTTCATTTCGATTTTGCCGCGAAGCTTTACGGGACCGTATCCGAAAAGGGCGTTCAGGTGGTGCAGGAAAGCGTGGCCTCCCTCATTTTTCCAGGTCGATTCGACCTCCTGGCTGATCTCACGGTAGAAAGCCTGCATTTCGGCCGGGGAGACGGGTTTGGTGCGTCCATCGTCGGCATATTGAGAAATCAGGTCAAGCCATGTTTGGCTGACACCCATTATAAAGTACGGCCACGCCTTTTGGAGGGGAACAGACCAGTGAGGATCGCTTGTGGATTCGATGCAGGGCTTCTGGTTGGAATTGGTATCATCGAACAGGACCTTAACGATGACGCCTTCGGCCCGCATCTGTTCCAGGACGGCGCTGGAGTCTATCGCCGCATATATTTTGCGGGCAGTTGCCGCTGAAGTGTAGAAGAGGAAACTGAAGCGATGTCCGGCCTCGTCCCGAACTGCTCTCCTGTGAAAGCGCCAAAGCAGGATGTCTTTTCTGTACCGGTCCAGTATGGGACTTATGATCCGATGTGCAATCAGTAAATCCGTGTCCAGCGCCAGATCTTCATCCTGGGGCCAGTTGATTTTAAAACTGGCATACCACCAGCCTTTGTCCGATCTCCCCGGAACCGCCGCTCCTGCGCCCGGGAGCTTCATCGAGCCGATTGAACCGCAGCCGGCCATACCCAGGATGACAAAGACCGCCGCGAGGCTCAAGATTGAAATAGGCCCAAGCTTGCGTTTCAAGCCGCTCATAGGTGCACCATCATATAAATTTCGTAGGATACGAGCATAAGGTAGAGGAACGGCAGAATGGCCAGCACGACCACAGTCCTGACCCTGCCTTGCCAGAGGTAATAATTTTTGAGAACGAGCAGAGAGATCAGGCCAAAAGCCGTGAGAAACCATTTAACCATTATAAATTGAACTGGGCCCAGCTTCAGAAAGAAATCCATAACCGGGTTCAACTCTTCAATATCTTTTCCGACCAGATTCAGGGTGAGGAAGGCGTCAGTTAACGAAAGAATGAGCGTTAAGATCAGGAGGATCGCCGAAAATGGACTGTAGAGGTCGACGAAATAGAATTTTCGAGCATCTTGATTTCTCCGATAGTGGCGCCTGGAACCCACGAGACTTTGAAGGGTGAACGGCGAAGTGGGCCTGGATCTTCGGTCCTTGCCCGTGCGCCTTTCCGTCGATTGATATTGATCTATTTTACTATTTTCCATGCCCTATGCCTGGCCTGCACTATGAGGGTCGAGCAAGAATATCATCGGCAGATCGGCGCAGATTGATGAGTTAAATATGCCTTCCGAGTTGGAGCGAACGCGGATGAAAATAAGCGGCGCCGATGGGCTTTTTTGCTCATCAAGGCGTGTAAGCCATGCGGCCGTTGGTGACGGAATCCTCAGAACTCGATAGAGGGTTCCCGGGATCGATTCCATATTTCTTTATCCGGTGCCAGACGGTTACGCGATTGACCCCAAGCATCGCGGCCGCCCGGGTCTGATTGCCGCCGCATTTTATGAGGGCATCGATAAGAGCCTCTTTTTCGCTTAAATGATTTGTAGCTGAGATTCCTCGCCGGCGTATCATCCGTACCGGAAGATGTTTGAGAAGGATCTGGCCCCCTTCGGCAACGACAAAAGCATACTCCAGGGCGCCTCTCAATTCCCTTGCGTTTCCCGGCCACCGGTAGTTCATAAAAAAATCCATAGTCTCCGGGGCCGCGCCGAAAATTTCCTTCCCGCTCCTCTGTTGCAGTTGCCGAATGAAATGCTCCACCAGCAAGGGAATGTCGTCGGTCCGGTCCCTTAGAGGCGGCAGGTTGATGGGAACGACATTAATTCGAAAGAAAAAATCTTCCCGGAATTTCCCCTCGGTTATCAACTGATCGAGATCCCTGTTGGTTGCAGTTATAATACGGACGTCCGTCTTGATTGGCCGATAATCTCCAACGCGTTCGAACTGCTTTGTCTCGAGAATTCTCAGAAGCTTTATCTGAATTGAAAGCGGGATGTCCCCGATCTCGTCAAGAAAAATATCTCCGCCGTTCGCAGCTTCGAACCGTCCCTGCCGGTTCATGTGTGCTCCGGTAAAGGCCCCCTTGACATGACCGAACATTTCGCTTTCGAGAAGACCCTCATTGAGCGCGGCGCAGTTTAGCTGGATATAAGGCTTATCCCGCCTCGGCCCCAGATTGTGGATAGCGTGGGCGACAAGTTCCTTTCCAGTGCCGGTTTCTCCATAAATGATCACTGGCGCCTCACTTTGGGCGGCCTTCCTGATGACTTCGAAAACCCTCTGCATCACTTCGGATTTACCGACCATTCCCTGGAAATTGGTATTAGTCTCCAGGAGCTTTGAGAGCCGTTCTATTTTCTGATCCCGTTCTTCGATTTCGGAGATATCGGCAACGATCACAACCGCCCCGAGGGTGGTCCCGTCATCATCTTTCAAAAGAGCGGCGTTTTTTACCACATGCACATACGATCCGTCTTTTCGAACCAGCGAAGTAAACTCTTTGTTGATGTAGCCCCCATCGAACAGTTGGCACTGATGCCCCTCCCCTTCGCAGTTGTGGCATATATCCGAATGAAAGAAGGAGCAGTGCTGCCCTACCATTTCCTCGCGGCTGTAGCCTGAGATCTCTTCCATGGCGTGGTTGGCCATCAGGATTATTCCGTCCGGTGAAACCAGCAGCAGTCCATCATTCATCGGGTTAAGAATTTCTTTCAAATACTTAGGGAAGTTTTGCGGGTCCATCCGACAGTCTCCAATCACGAAATCATTTACATGTTTAAACAGTGTTAAACACTTTTAAACTAATCACCCCTCTCAGGCAAGCAAGAAGTTATCCTGCCTGAAACTCTAAATACTTGGATATACTAGCCTTTCAAATTTTGCACCGTGTTGTTTGCCGATGGCATTTGATTTGCTCAATGGGAAGAGCGAGTGCAGGGTATTTCACAAAATAACAGATTGAGGAAGGAGAAAGAACGATGAAGGCAATGATGAGTGTTTTATTTGCGATGATTATGGCGTTCGCCCTGGTTTCAAGCAGCGAAGCCGGATGGTTTTCCTCTAATGACAACCCCGGGGCTATCTCCTCGGCGCACAACACCCCCGGGAACGTTAGCACCAAAGATGCAGACCGCGCCGGTGACATCACAGAAGGGACTCCGTTTCCTTGCGGTTCGGACCCTGCTTACACCGACTATATCGATGCCCGCGCGATCCCTTGCACCGATGGTACCAGACCGCCACAGGTGCCTGAGGTGATGGGTACCTGGAATTAAGACTGACATTAACAACTGAGGCATCGTCAATGAGGGTGAGCACAGCACTATCGTGCCCACCCTCATTATTTGGAAACAGCAATCGGCTTAAGGCGTCTTAGCCGGGGTTACACCTTCCTCCTCCATTTTCTTCATGTATTTTTCGGGGTCTTTGTTGAATTGCTCAACGCAGCCGGCGCAGCAAAAATAAATACGCTTGCCCTTATAATCCACAAAGAATTTTTCATCGATTTTTCCTTTCATTACCGGACACTTGGTCTGAGGCTCCGCCAGTGCCATCCCGGGCATGTTCCAGCCAAAGGTGAGCAGCCCCAATGTTACACTCAACAGCACGATCAGTTTCATCTTTCTCATTTTTTCTCCTTTGCCGATTGAAGCCAAATCGCGGGCAAAGCCCGCCCCTGCCGTTTTAAGGGCTTGTCCGTAAATAAAACCTTTGCGCTCGCATCCAGCTTTTGGCCTGATTTGGCCGCTCTTCAATCGCAAAATCCTCGACGTAGCCCAGCTACGCCTGCGGTTTTGCTCAATCCTTGCGCCCAAATCAGTCTCAAAATCCGGCGCGATCCCTAAGAGGCTTATTTACGGACAAGCCCAAAGATCAAGCCGGGACTTCCCCTGGAGCGCGCGTCTCTTTTTTCAGGTGAAAGCGCCAGCGCCATACTTCATAGATTGCAGGATAAACCAGCAATTCCATAATAAACGAGGTGAAAATGCCGCCGATCATCGGGGCCGCGATGCGCTTCATCACATCGGAGCCGGCCCCCGTGGACCACATGATAGGAACCAGGCCCATAAACATGACCGCGACCGTCATGAACTTGGGGCGGAGCCTTTTGACCGCCCCTTCGACAATGGCGTGGCGCAGGTCCTCCTTCGTTTTCATAAGCCCCTGATCCTGCCTGGAATAATAGGCGAGGTCAAGGTAGAGGAGCATGAATACCCCTGTCTCCGCATCGACGCCCATGAGGGCAATCAGGCCGACCCATACGGCAATGCTCATGTTATAGTGCAGCAGATAGAGGAACCAGATCGCCCCGACGGCCGAAAAGGGGACTGCCAGGAAAATGATAAGGGTCTTGGCCGCGGATTTGGTATTGAAGTAAATGAGCAGCAATATGATCAGGATCGTGACCGGTACGACTACAAGGAGCCTGGCCCGCACCCGGAGCATGTTTTCATACTGTCCGCTCCATACGAGCGTGTATCCCGGAGGCAACTGAACGTGGCTGTTTACGACTTCTTTGGCCTGCTCAACATATCCGCCGACGTCCCGTCCGGAGATGTCGACATAAACATATCCGCTGAGCCTAGCGTTTTCATCGCGTATCATCCCTGGACCTGACACCAGCTTCAGGTCGGCTACCTGGGCCATAGGGACCTGAGCGCCGCTCTCGGTGGCGATCATGGTCCGGTTCAACCGGTCAATCGTGCTTCGATAATCACGCAGGTATCGGATGTTTATGGGATAGCGCTCCCGGCCCTCGACCGTGGTCGAAATGTTCTCTCCTCCGATTGCCGATGTGATGGTGCTCTCCACCTGGGCGATGGTGAGACCGTAGCGGGCAAGCTCTTCCCTTTTAAGATCAAGGTCGAGGAAGAAGCCGCCGGTTGTCCGCTCGGCGTAAACGCTTGAGGTGCCGGAAACACCTTTGAGCGAGGTCTCGATTTGCAGTCCTATTTCCTGGATCTTGTTGAGGTCGGGACCCAGTATCTTGATTCCGACAGGAGTGCGCACTCCGGTCGTAAGCATGTCCACCCTGGCTTTGACGGGCATGGTCCAGGCGTTTACGACCCCCGGTATCTGCATGGCCCTGTCCAGGCCGTTCGGCCCATGGATCAGGTCTTCGGTGCTTTGGTGGTCGGGCCATGCCCTTCGCAGAATGTCCTTGAGCCACTCCGGGGCCCAGTCCGAATACCAAGTCGCAATCTTTGGCCACTCAGACGGAGGCTTTAGGACGATCACAGTCTCCATCATTGAAAGAGGCGCGGGGTCGGTGGCCGTTTCGGCCCGCCCAGCCTTGCCGAACACGCGTTCGACTTCCGGAAACGATTTGAGGATTTTGTCCTGGATCTGGAGCACCCGCTGGGCTTCGGTGACGGAGATGCCCGGGACCGTTGTCGGCATATACAGCAGCGATCCCTCGTCCAGGGGCGGCATGAACTCCGAGCCGATTCTCTCCCAAACACCAATGCGGGGGGCGAAAGTAACGGCTACGACAAGGAAAGCCGCCGCAATTGTGACCCACTGGTGTCTCAGCACGAATTCCACGATCGGATGATAGATTTTCATCAGCGGGCGGCTTATCGGGTGGTTCTCCTCGCTGTGAATCTTGCCGACCAGGACGGCGTTGGCCGCGCGCGCGAGAAATCTCGGGCGAAACGAAAAGTTCTTCATGTGCGTGAAAAGCAACCGAATAGCGGGGTCCAGGGTGATGGCCAGAACGGCGGCAACGATCATGCAAAAATTCTTCGTGAATGCGAGGGGTTTAAAAAGCCTGCCCTCCTGGGCTTCCAGCGTAAAAATCGGCATGAAGGAAACCGCTATCACCAGCAGGGCGAAAAAGCTGGGTCCTCCTACCTCCTTTACAGCGCTTATGACCACATTTTTGAAATCTCCGGGCCTGCCTTCGGTGTCCCAGTGCTCGAGCTTTTTATGAGTCTGCTCGACAACGACGATTGCGGCGTCCACCATGGCGCCCACGGCTATCGCGAT
>JBKQTS010000270.1:0-11556 GCA_052143075.1 Syntrophobacteraceae bacterium
TCTCTTCTGAAAAAAGTTCCGGGGCCATTTTCTGCCTCCTTTCTGTTTTTCACCAGAAATAACAGGCAGATAATGCCCCAGATTATTCCGGAGTCAAAAATCTATTTTGTTACGTACAGAGGAGAGAAGTAGCAACTTTTTCAGAAAAGCTAACGCAGTCTCGCAAGCCATTGACGGGATCAATGACAGTGGTTATACGAGAGCCATTAAAGAGCCATTTTTTATCACTCCATCCAAGAACTCTCAAAATCGCTTACTGCCTCACCAACCCGGCAGCTTACCAAGGGAGGAACATCTAATGAAAGCCAATCTGATTTATAAAATAAGTACTGTGACATTTATAGCCGTCATCACCCTGCTGGGGTTGGGTGGAAGAGGTTTCTGCAGCGATGTCAGCGTATGGTGGTGGACCAGCCATACCGCCGGGTGGTACGATTTCACAAATAAATCGACCGTGACTGCCACACTACCTAAAAACTGTAAGCCAGATGGGGGGTGGGTAGATCTGAACGGTAATGGCAACATCCATTGCGCGGGGAGCAGCCGAATCCTCCATTTTGCGCAGAATAACGGTCAATTAACGTTGACCACTACCGTTACTCCTCCCGGAAGATTCAAGGGCTATTACTGGCCCACCGGAACAATGTATCTCGACAGCCCAACGGTTGTAACGGCCGTTGACGGTAAAGACGGCAGTATCCTGGGTACGAAGAAATTATCTAATGGAGAAAATTTTTTGATTGCTCACACGAATGTTTGCAGTGTGACGGGCAACTCGCTTATGGAGCTTAATCCGGAAAGGTTGACCCCCTTGCAGAATGGCGCCGTCAACCTGCTGGGCACAGGCGGTGTGAACTTCTTCGAATCATATTCGCAATGGGGCTTTTTGGGTGTGTATCGCGGCCCCTTTTTATTTCTATTAGACGAATACACAGGGGCGGAGATCTCCAATAGCCCCTTTAGCTACAAATTGGCTGCATCATCTGCGTCAATATTGGTAGGCGCAAATACTGGCACGGGCCAGATTTACCTCATTCCCAACTTGGAACAAATTGGGACGTTCGCAAGTTCATCGGCGATTGAATGGCTACAAATCGACAGCTTCGATAACATTTTCGCAGGGTCACTCAGCGGGGTGCAGTACTTTAACAGCACCGGCACGCTCCAGGGCCAGGTAAAGGTCCCCGGCATGCTGGGGTGCGCCGTGAGCCAGTACACTGAGTATCATGGCAGTGGCACGGGACTGGTTTTCGATAGGACAACCCAATTATTAAACTCAGGTCACACTGCCGCCACGCTTTCCACAAACTCGGAGACGCTGAATTTCGGTTGGATACAATGGAATTTTGGGCTATGGCCGGTTCAAGTAGACATACAGAATTCGGATACCGGCGACAGTATTGCGAAGTTCAAAAGGCTTCAAACTTTGTTTGACGGACCAAGCATACTGTCGGACGGCACAGGGTGCAATTCTACCGGCGGTGACAGCAAAATCAGGTTTGAGCAAACCTTCTTCGATTCATCAGCGACCACATCAGTATTGTTTTTGAATTCAACTACCAGCGTCCAGAAAGACGACAATCTGACCTCAGGAGGACCCATTCAAGTTGATATCAGCCCAAGTTTCTAATGACATCCGCCAAGGGAGGGTTGCAGGGGGAAGAAGATGCGTTGCCGTTCAGTAGTGTTACATTTCATAAATACTTCTATATAATAGGCCTCCCAAAAAGGGGGCGAAAATGAGAAATGCTTCGAAGATTGCACTGACCGATGAACAACGTTCCACTTTGCTTATGTGGGTTACCGCCGGGAAAACAGAACAAAGGCTTGCCAAGCGAGCTCAAGTCATCCTGTGTGCTGCCTCGGACATAGACATCAAGGAAATGGAAACCAAGACCGGTTTGAGTTGGCAGAGTTGCCTGAAATGGCGTAAGCGCTTCAGGAACATGGCCTTAAGGGCTTGAAAGACATTCCCCGTAAATGCAGACCTGCTGTTATCACTCCTGATGAACGTGTTGGCGTTATGGCCCTTGCCTGCACAACTCCCGACGACGGCAGCAATCAGTGGACTATGACAAAACTCGCAGATGCATCGGGTTTTTCCAGGGCGACAGTTTGTCGCATTCTTAATGATGCTGCTCTTAAACCGCACAAAATCGACCAGTGGTGTGGAAAGAGTCCGGACCCTGAATTTGAACCCAAGCAAGCTGCCATTCTTGGTCTCTACCTCAGTCCCCCGGAAAATGCCCTTGTGATTTCTGTGGATGAGAAATCCCAAATCCAGGCGCTTGATCGGACCCAACCAATGTTGCCTATGCGCCCAGGTCAAGCACGGCGACAAACCCACACCTATACGCGCCATGGCACCACTTGTCTTTTAGCACGCTACAACGAATCAAATGCAGTGCCGTTCAACTGGACCTATACGGGAAAACCGCTGGTCGCATAATATCGATTAAAATCTCAGAGGAATCGGTCCACCGGTTTCTCTGTCGCAAAATTGGACCGAGATGAGATGGATGTTCTTTCAACTTTCTTGCCACAAACGCAAACTCCCGCAGCGAAGTCGCCTGCTAAACATGTGAGTTGGATATCATGACCTTGGGGAAGTGCTCTTTTCGATGATTACCGGCAGGGAGCGCCTGTGTGCTGTGATCTGATTCAATAACCGCCTGGATTACGAACGAGAAAGGATAATTTTTAGCCTTTCTGGTAGAAACAGGACCTGGAAGGATAGCAGATTTCGTTGTGCCCGTCCTTTTTCTTCCCGAGAATTCTGAGTGAGAGAGACGCTTGAATTCGGACCAGCCGAAATTCTCAGCGTTTCAGCGTTAGTGCACATTGGTAGGCTGTACTGTGGGTTTTCCGCCTGGTACCAGAGGCATCTCATCTTTGAGCACGGCTTGCACAAGCTGGTAAAACCAGTGGTATTTGTCGGCGTATTCGGGGTACTGTTCAGCGAGTATAGCGGCTCTGGTTCCAGCGGAGACACCCCACATAACATTGGTTGGGTTTACAATTGTGAGCCCTTCGTATTTTAAGATGCCGCGTTCAATGTTTCGCACCCCATCGGCCCACCACCCTGGGGGTATTGCTATTTTCGGGTCGATGGCTATACATGGGTGTTTTATGTTCTTTTCGATTTCAACAGCTCTGACGAGAGCTTCGCTGAGTACGTAAAAATTACCGGCCTCGGAGACTTCTATGTGCATACCGTAGCTGATACCGCCCCGTATTAAAACATTAGCCAGTAAGCAAACAAAACTCAGCGTCTGTGCCGCCTGAATCAGGCGACCAAGGTCCCCTGTAGTTAGCAGCAGCGCATCGGAATAGATACGCAGCCGCACATCAGGGTAGAGTTCACGTTGTAAGCGCCATCTCCCAACCAACTCTCGATAGGTTTCCGCAGCACCATTGAAGTCCTGAGTCGTCTTGGCGCTAAATCCCAAAATGTCAGCGTAGCATGCATAGACAAGTTCTGGAGGAGTGTATTCCATAAGATTGTTAGGTCCGGGCGGCTCTGCCATTGGATACTTTCTTTTGTTTGACCCGATGCTGCTAATGCCAGCACGGTGTCTGACGCCTGGAAGGTGGTTCCAACAAAATGAATCAGATGAGGTTTTATTCAGCAACCGCACCCGGTGAGATCCCTACAGGCTCGAATAACTCTCCCTCTCCCTGATGTCTATCGGCTTCATCAAATTCCTGAGCCGCTTTTTGCTGTCTCTTTTTCTTCCATCCTTCTATGACTTTTGGCAAGAACTCCTCAAAAGCAGGCAGGATTTGCTTCCACTCATCCAAGGATTTTACCAAAATTCCTGCTCCGCCATCGCTCTTAAGAGCCATCCGGCTCCCAATTCCTTTTTGGAATTCAGTAAGATATGGGGAGGCGGCCTCAACCGCCCTGGGTAAGATTCTGATTTCGACCTGTGCCTCTGCGATGTATAGAGAAGCATAAACAGCGGTGGTCGGAGAGCCAGTGCTCGTCACCTCTGGTAAAGAGTAAGAGTAACCGCTTGGATTTGGCCATTCGTAGCCAGGAATCTGGTTCCGAAAAAATTCAGCGATAGTGTGGTAGAAGGTATCAACCCTTGACCGAGTCGCATTTTCCCTGAGTTTTCTAAGATTATCCTGCTTGGTAATACGACCTGGCGGTGGCGGTGGCGCCTCTACCTCAACCTGTTTTGCAAAAAAGACCTCCCCGTTATGTTTGAATGCATGGAAGGTAATTAAAGAGATGTCTATGTCGCTATCGGCGAGAAAACTCACCATCCTCCTGGTGCGGTCATCTGCACCCAACCCGACTAAAATCATCCTGGGCTTATGACCGGTAAACTCTGGCATTTTCTCAATGTTTAGACTGCCTGACCGCGTAGAAATATGTTTGGAAAGCTCATCTTGATTAAGTTCTGAAAGATAAGAGGCATAATCGATGATCTGGGCTACAGCGTCTCTGCTTAAAGTACCCCTTTTTAACTCAAAGACCACGAGCCGCCCATCGGGATCGACCCCGAGTAGGTCTAATGGCCCGCCGGGAGTTTCTGTCTGTCTGCCGATTATAGTCAAACCCTCTATCAGCAGGTCAGGACAGCACGTCAGCAGGTTTTCCAGTTGTGTTTCCGTCTCAGTTTTTTCAGAGCTCTCAACCGCTGAGACACTCGGTTTGCCGACTTCACCAAAGTCGATCTTCCATAGTTTGATGGCTTTCATATCTAAACCTCTTTTAGGAGAATGCGGCCAAGCTTGAATTCGATTCCACTTTACCCGATAAGCCTAATTCCTCTCCTCGCCTCCTGAGTATTCCGAATAATGAGTTCCATGGCGGATAATGTCAGGAAAGATGAAGAAAACTCAAAGCGCCGGACGGTGCTTTAAAACATATAATCCAGCGCAAAGCCGGAGAATTTGGTGCTGAAAGCATATTACAGTCACATTCCGCTTTCGCAAGAACATTTTTTGGGCAGAATGTTTTTGAAGAGTGGATTCAGGTGCAAAACGCAATTACAAGGCTAATGCCACACGGGACCGGGCAAGATCCCATGGTCACTCAGAGGAGGCTAAGAAGGAAGCTTTTCAAGTACAATGCGGATTATCTTCGCAAAGGAAGCCCAGTCAAGGTCTAAAAACCAGTGGAGCAGGCCCTTTGTTTTTGCTTTGTCAGGGGTAGGCTTTGTTAGCTCAAGCTCGATTTCCTTTAGTTTATCTAGGATTTCTGGGTATCTCTCATCCTCCTTAAAATCACGTTCAACTTCTTGTCGAACGATACTAATCGAAGCGGAGATGTTGATAGATGGATTAGCGCTTGATCTGCTATCCACATTAACGATTTGGATATTTCCACCAGCTTGGTGGGAGAGATTTTCGCGACCACGACGAATCACTTTAATATCCGTCCCGACTATGCTCACTTCTTCCGCACCTCTGTCAAGCAGGTCAAGAGCAACCTTCGCTTTGGTGTCCAAATCGGTGGACATAAGATTTCCTAACGCTTTTTTGGTTTTGGCGGAGTGAGTTTGCGTCCTGACTTAGCCGACTCATACTCAATGCCCTGAGCGCTGACCTTAGCTAAAACTTTTGTTTTGTTGCCAGAACTTGTCGGCTTCGTGTGAGCCACGTCTTTCCCGGCGATCCTCGACTTAACTTCAACATTCCAGACTGTGCCAGATGGGAATTTAGCCACAAGATCTGAACCGGCTGTACCCTTTTTGGGCACCTGAACTTTGGCACCCCCGCCTCGCAGAGACCTAGCAACTTTTGATTCCTTGTCGG
Source organism: Syntrophobacteraceae bacterium (assembly GCA_052143075.1). Classification (GTDB taxonomy): domain Bacteria; phylum Desulfobacterota; class Syntrophobacteria; order Syntrophobacterales; family Syntrophobacteraceae; genus SbD1. The sequence goes on from JBKQTS010000270.1 coordinate 5,770, forward strand.
TTGGACCCTTGGCCATTAACTATCTCCTACTCAGGGATTCTGAATTGGCGGTTTTGCACTGCAGCTTGATTACTGAAAACGCTAAATCAAGAATATATAACGATACCATATAATAATTTAAGCGCCAGATAATTCCGATTTCCCGACTGTCGGCCACCACAAGAAAGTTTAATTTTCGCCCTTTCTGTAACCACCTTCCAACCGCTGGAAACCCTAAGCCGATGCACAACGTCAGCGTCCTCAACTCAACTGATCCATTGGCGGGAGAAAGTTTATTTTTTACATCTTTCTGGAATAACGGAAGCCGTTATTTCGTGCAGACGAGTAGCATTGTAGCATTGAAGATGCCCGCTGGGAGCAAGGTATCCAGTTCCACTTTCGCCAGACGCGGGAGTTGGACTTATTAGACACCCCCATCCGGCAGATCGTTGGCAGAGGTTACAACCTTAAAATCAACTCCGAGTGCGCCTATGAAGTGGCTTCGCCCGCATGCGATCTTCCGTTTCTCGTCGGGGCGAAGTTTGCTAAGGTCAGTTTTATCTTTGGTTTCTCGGACTAAGTAAAGGCAGGGTTTTCCGGTCGGGTTTCCATGCTCATCTCTGTCTTCAATTACGATAGCCCAATCCGGGTTATAGGTTCCGATAGGGGTAGGGACAGTGAACCAAGAAGGGAGCTTTACATAGAGCTTGACAAAGTCCATGCTTTCTAGTCCCTCGACAAATTCGACTTCTGGATTGGAGTCACAAGCCACGTAATCATAAGCGGACCTCTTAGGGGATGGCACTAAATAATCTTCCCAAGCCTCGATATCTTCAAACTGAGTCATTTCGTACCATTCATTTATCTTCTCGTACTGAATGCCTTCAATAAGCTGGTCGGCGAGCTTAGCCTTGATAATCGCAACGGCTTGGGTTGCGAACTCGTTGGGGTTTTCGATAAATTGTTTTTGAGCCGGAGGCACAAGCCGGTTCAGTATTGCGAGAATGGTTCTTCGGGTCAGGCAGACCTTTGGCGTGGTAAATTCAAGGAGATTTGTCATTAGCTCTACGAGGTTCGGTAGCGGATAACGGCCCGAAAGGTCCATAACACTCTTTGCCCCGCTCATTTGCAGAGCCTCGAAAGCACCCTCTTCTGAAACATTCACGATGGCTTTCAGGATTGTCACGCGGGGTGGCTTTACCTCGATCCTATTCAATTCGGCAGAAACATCTCCTATCAGCTTTCCCGAATCTATCCTTACGCTGTACCGAGTCTTGTGCTTTATCCTCTCCCAAAGCTCTTGAAATTCGAGCTTGAGGATAAATTCCTTGCGGAACGCGGCTTTTTTCCTTAGCCTCGCGTTCTTTGGCCTGGGCGGGAGTATGCCCTTTCCGTACTCTTCCTCGATTCTCGCCCGGTCCTCGTCGCTCAAATCAGCAATGGATTTGCCGAACTTGGCTTCTATTTCTGAGCGGAACTCAAACGCAATCTCGCTTTGAAGCTGAGAGACAAAGTTTTCGTAAGATTCGTTGGCAACAACTGTCAGGATATTAACCCTCTCGTCCTCGATCCGGTCTCCGTCCTGGTTCACAGCCAACCGGACACCCCTACCGACTTCCTGCCTCTTCTTTACCTCAGAGGCGGTTTGGTTCAGAGTGCAGATTTGGAATACATTGGGATTGTCCCAACCTTCCCTAAGAGCGGAATGTGAGAATATGAAGCATACCGGCTCATCGAAGGACAACAGTGTCTCCTTCTTTTTCATAATGAGGTTGTATGCCTCTTCGTCTTTTTCCGCTTCTCCGGTCTTGCTATCCTCAAGAATGATCTCGCCGGTCCTGGTTCTTCGCTGAGCAAAATAGGCAGCTTGGACTTCCTCCGGCTGTATATCCTTCCAGTCAGGATATTTCTGCTTCAGCTCTTCGAAGAGCCGATTGAAAAGAATGCGCAGGATTCCATCGGCTTTGGCGTAGTTATCAACTCGATCTATGAAAAAAAGAGTCAGGACCTTTATTCCCTGGTCCCTTAGCCGGGCTTGTTTCTGGAAATGTTCCTCGATTGCGTAGCGGATTTGGGATTCAAAGATTGCTTCCTTCCCGCTTCCGGTCTCTTCCCCTTGCCTTAGCTCAACCGTGTTGGCAAAACGTATGAATTTGCCGCCGGGGTTGATCTCATCAATGACAAATCCGGCGTAGATTTTCCTTCCGGTTTTTGCTTCCAGGGGGTCGCCCGGTTTTACCGTTATGGATGCTTCTTTTACAGAGCCATTTGCTGTCAGCTTGTGCACGCGGAGCTTGGCTTTGATTGTCCTGCGCTCCACTTCGATTTTATCCAGCCTGAGAAAAGGAAGAACAGTATCCCCTTCTTTCAGCACGGATGCAACCTCGATCCTCTTGATTAACCTCTGTCGATATGCTTCAAAGGGGGTAAGTCGGTAAACGAGATTGTACGGGTTCCGGTGTGTCGCACTATACCGCAAAGCAAACAGTGGTTTTAGGATGGCGAGGGCTGCTATGGACTTCTCGCTTTCCATGTTCTGCGGCTCATCCAGAATAAGTATTGGCCGCGCAGCTCGGATAAAGTGAATCGGCTTTTCCCCCTGCAACCTGTCCGAGCTTTGGCGTATCACGTTGGAGGCTTTATTGAAAGCGTCCAGGGTCATTACCATAAACTCTACGCTGTTCGATTGGGCGAAATGCCGGACCTGGGAGCGGCTCGCGGAGTCATAGACATAGAAGTGATAAGGGGTGTTGTCGTACAAATCCCTGAGGTGCTTCGCGGTAATCTGAAAGGTTTTCAAGACCCCTTCCCGGATCGCAATGGAAGGTACAACAACTATAAACTTCCGGTATCCGTACTGGCGGAACAACTCAAGGGCAGTTCGGAGATAAACGTATGTCTTGCCAGTCCCGGTTTCCATCTCAACCGGGAAGTTATAGAACCGAGCACTTTCTTCCCCGCCATTGGCTGAAATCGTTTCTTCTATCGGGGCTAGCGCTGAGTCCAGACTGATTTGATTTCCGGCCTGTACTATCTTGAGATTTTGGAGCAAGTCGGCTTCTTCCAGGTCCAGCCTATTTTGGACAGCCGGTATCATAGAGATACCCATGACGAACTGGAGGTTGGCGGGAATCAAAGGCTGTCCGCTGAAAAGGTCCGTTACGGCCTGTATCGCCTGAAGTTGAAATTCCTGATTGGGATTAAATTTGAAGTCCATGGTGGAGTCAAATATCTTCTTCTTTGGTTGATCCATACTTAAGGCTGATTCGCTTCCACGGACTAGCTTTAAGGCGTTTAACTATCATTTGTTGCTCCAAAAGCTTTTCAATGGCGTCCAGAGGGCAATCGTCGAGGTCTTTACGCTGAATAAGGAAAATCCGGTTCCCGTCTTTACACTGGACGCACAAAGATGCAGTGAAATTGTCGCCCTCGCTGATGCTTATCGGGCATCCAGGAAATTCTTTGGACAAATGATCCTTCATTCTCTTAAGTTTAGTTTTATCCATCTGTGCCGCTCCCTGTTGGAATCGCAGAAATAATCGATGGCGTTTAGATGGTTTTCAACCGGCATTGCAGGGCAAGATTCGCCGCCATTTCATCGTTTAACGCAACATCCCTCACGAACAAAACCTTATCCTGGTCCAAATTCAAGGGCTTGAGGGAATCCATGTCAATCGACTTGTCGAGGCAGATAAGGAAGCTCTGGCCTTTATCGGGGTCGGAAATCCTGAAAACCGTGTTGTTGCTTACCGCCTTGACACGGTCCTTGCGGAAATTCAAGCCGAAGCCTTCTTTCAGACCTACTTCGGTGATTATTCTTTCCTCTGTCCAATTTTTCTTTAGAGGGTCCACAAAGAGGTCCAGTTGCTTTAGGTATTCAGCCGGTTCGCTCTGCCGTGTACCGGACCAGGAATGGAAGTTTGACTCTGTTAGCTTGAATACTCTCATGCCCAAATCTTCGGGTCTCATTGTCTGCTGGCCTTTTTGCATCTTTTTAACAACCCTGCGGATGCGTTCTTTTCCGACCTCAGATATTGTATTGAAGCCTTTCTTACGAGCCAGAGATTTCTCCGGGGTAGGTTCTGGAAGCTGTACAATCAGGAACTTGAGATTACTACCGTACTGGCGATTAACCGAAAGAACACCTTCTGCAGCGCTCGAAGTACCGGCAAAGAAATCCAGGACAATGGCCTCTTCATCCTCGCCTGTAATATAGCGGAACAGGCGACCAAGAATTTCATGATCCTTTGGATTGTCAAAAATCTTTGCACCCATAAGTTTACGAAGGTACTTAACCGCAACCTGCGACTGCTTATAGAGGCAGCTTGGCATTACCTGAAGGCCGACATCCGAGTCTTGCTCTTCCGACTCATCTTCATCGAAGGGAGCCTCACCATTCTCGTCCAGTTCCTCTGGAATCGGCTTCAAGTGAGCTTTTCGGAAAGGCGGCTCTGTGTGGTCTTTTCGGAACTCTACCAAACCTAATTTTATCTGTTCCTCCATTTTCTCAGGGGTGGCAAATCTCCATCCATCTTCAGGGACTTTGCAACTCTGTTTGGTAATTGGGTGGGGAACATCATAGTCCGGGCCACCGCCTCCCGGCCAAGATATGTCACGGTCTCTCCACGGACCCCATTTATCAATGTGTTTGTACCGGCTCAGTTTCTTGGAAGGATGATTAATTGGAAGTGATTTGAACCACTCGGAAAGCTCTTTCTCTATTTCTGCATCGTCCTTTCCGTGTTTGCGGCGCAATTTGAGGTATTCATTCCAAATTTCCATTGCTCCTGGCTTCGGCTCACGCCAGATTGTCTTAAGCTCCTTCAGGGTTGATAATGATCGAGCATAGATAAGCATGTATTCATGCCCTACTGAAAACAGCTTTGCGTCATTCTTACGCCCCTTTTCCCAAACCAATTGAGCGATAAAGTTCTCTTCTCCGAAAATCTCATTCATCATGAGACGGAGATTGGAAACCTCGTGGTCGTCAATGCTAACGAGGATAACGCCATCATCTCGCAGAAATTGCCTCGCAAAGAAAAGGCGCGGGTACATCATGGAGAGCCATGCAGAATGGAACCTGCCGCCGGTTTCGGGGTTTGACGTCAGGAGGTTACCTTCACTGTCCTTCTGGCCTGTTAGTTTGAGGTAATAATCAAGCGGATCGGTAAAATTGTCGGGGTAAATGAAATCCTTGCCCGTGTTATAGGGCGGGTCGATGTAGATCAACTTGATCCGCCCGAAGTAGGATTTTTGTAGCAGCTTAAGAACTTCGAGGTTGTCGCCCTCGATGAAAATGTTCTCCGTATTATCGAAGTTGATTGATTCCTCACGCGCAGGAACGAGTGTGGCCGCACTTGGAACCTGAAGCAGCCGGATTGCATCCCGCTTACCGGCCCATGAGAACGAGTACCGCTCCGGCCCGTTTTCAACCGAATCCCCGAAAAGCTCCCTCGTTTTTTCCAGGTCGATCTTTGCGCCCTCAGTAAAGATTTCCGGGAAAAGCTCCTTGAGCCGGGCTATCCTCTCCCGCGTTGGGCTTTCTTGTTCTTTCCACCTCTGGTCGCCATAAATGTGCTTTTGAGTCATGGCTGTCTCTCGATCCGGGTAAACAAACGGCCCTGACCAGTTCCCAGCAGGGCAGCTAAAAAAGGATTTCTAAGTTTGATTATGTCCCACCTTACTAGTACTACTTTGTTAGATAAGTTCCATCTCGAATTTTTGAGAGCTCTCCGATGACCTGCCGAAAAAGTTCCTCAAGAACCGCCCTGCGTAGCGCGGCCATGCTTTTTCTTCCCTCCGGGGGGA
>JBKQTS010000271.1:0-6541 GCA_052143075.1 Syntrophobacteraceae bacterium
CTCCCCGATACCTTCGACATCAATATTATACTGCACAATGATTTTGCTTTGCAAAACGGCAACGAGAAACGGCAATAGATGTGGCAATAGAAGCGGCAACCAGAAGCGGAAAAAAGAAAAAAAAGCAGGTGAGCAGGCGAATGGGTGAAAGGGACAAAAGCAGATGAACTGAGGAGCGGAGAAGCAGTCGAGCTTTAGCGTCGCCCCACCCGAAGGCTGTGTGAGAGGGCCCCTCTTACGAAGGCAATTTCAGGTTAAAAACAGCATTTTACAAGGCTGCAACCAGGTTTCCATATCCGAATCATTGTCGTTATGTTCGACCACTGAAGAAAAGTTCAAGGGGTTGGCAAGGAATCCAGACTTTTACTTCCATCTCAGAAAATGCATCGAATCAGGAATCTCCTGATTGACGACATTCCAGTATGCTCTTATCGTGCTGGCATAGTGGACCGAACGGCATTCACAGTCCCATCGTTCGAGGCCGAAGCTATCGCAGGGGTATTTATTCTGATTTGCATAATGAGCTAGTGTAGCATTCCGTAAGTTGATCGATATTTGCTGACCCCCTCACTTGGCCCCGGAACTGTTCTTAGGCCAAGTAATAATATCAAGGTATTTGAGGAATGCCACACTAGGTGTCCAGTCCGTCGAAGAAAGTCCGGCTGATGACCATGTTAGCCAGACCGATATATCGCTAATGCCGAATGAATACATGAAAGGAGATAAACAGTGAAACTACGCGTCATTGTATTAGGTGCGGGTTTTGGTGGACTCGAACTTAGCACGATACTGTCCGAGGAACTCGCCGATCGCCTCGAGCTCACCCTGATTGACAAGAACGACTCTTTCTTCTTCGGCTACTCAAAGCTCGATGTGATGTTCGGCCGTAAGACACCCGACGCTGTACGCATCGCATACCATAACATCGTGAAACCTGGTGTGAACTTTCGCCAGGAAACTATCACCGCGATCGACCCGCAAACACGGCGCGTTACAAGCAACAACGGGACTTATGATGCCGACGTGCTGGTCATCGCACTTGGCGCCGACTACGATCAAGCTGCCACACCGGGGCTCACCGAAGGCGGCAATGAGTTTTACTCCTTTGCTGGCGCTGAGCGCTTGCGGGAGGTGCTGCCCAGTTTCTCGAAGGGCCGCGCGATTGTTGGCGTAACCTCAGCGCCGTTCAAGTGCCCGCCAGCACCGAGCGAAACTGCCTTATTGCTGCATGACTATCTCACGGGACGCGGCGTGCGCGACGCCTGCGAAATCAGCCTCGTCATGCCTTTCGGTGTTCCGATTCCTCCATCACCTGCAACCTCTAAGGCGTTGCTCGCTGCTTTCGCCGAGCGGGGGATCACCTTTGTCCCCAACCGGCGCGTGCGTGCCCTCGACCCGGCGCGTCACGTTGCTATTCTTGACGATGAGAGTCAGATGCCCTACGACTTGTTCCTCGGTGTCCCGAAGCACTGCGTCCCGGGCGTGGTCGCGGCAAGCGGCATGACCGAGGATGGCTGGATTCCCGTCAATCCGAAGAACCTCAAGACGCGGTTCCCCGGCGTGTATGCGGTCGGTGACGTGACGAGTGTCGGAACACCAAAGGCGGGCGTGTTCTCCGAAGGGGCCGCGCGTGTCGTCGCCGCATCGCTGAAGGCGGAACTGCAAGGCGGCGAACCACCCTCGGCTTACGCTGGGGCGGGTTCCTGCTACATCGAGTTTGGGGGAGACCGCGTCGGGCGCGTGGACGTGGACTTCCTTTCAGGGCCTTCGCCAACGGCGAGCTTCATCGAACCCTCCGTCGCCCTCGTCGATGAGAAGCAGCACTTCGGATCAAATCGCCGGGCCCGCTGGTTCGGACTGTAGCCAGGTCTTCCAGCACCCAGTCAGTTTGTTGCTTGTTGAGTTGTTTCAAAATCCAAGTGGGCGAATGGCGGGCTAACCCGTGCATGCAGGCGACGGCGCTTTGCTTCGCTACACGCCGCGCCTGATGCACAGCGTTCGGAGTGTCCTTAAAATACCCCGGACGGTAACTCGCTGGGTTTTCACTCTTCGTGACGCACCAATTCCACTGCCGAGGTAGAAACTGCCGTAAGCCCCCTGAACTACCCGGTAGCTACTTTTCTCCACAGTCCAGTAGGTCCATCAGAAAGTCAGAATACCTGGACCTTGAAATCTCGACGTCCCGAAAATTTGCCACGTTCAGATCATAGATTCACGGAATCGGGGCATGATGCAGGTTCAACCTTTGGCAAGCTATCTGGACCGACACTGATTCAGGGCAGATGGACACTTCAAAGATGCGTTACGTTTGGTAAAAAGTTGAAAGGTGCATGGAGTCCCCAAAAACATCAAAAAGGATAAGTGACATTATTCCGGAATACCCCGGAAGCCCCAAAGCACAGCGCTCAACAAAACAATTTATCCTCCTGGCGGCGGCAACGTATTCTTCGTGCAGGGAACACCTTTAACAGGATTTCAACCGGTGTATCGAGAAGTTCTTTGCAAGTATATCCGAACAGCCTCTCAGTCTGCTTATTGACCCGAATAATACGGCCGTCATGGTTGACAACCAAAATGGCATCGGGGGCGAATTCGAAAAGTCCCTCAAACATTGCCCTAGTTCGATTATGTTCCTCTTCGTACCTCTTTTTGTCTTTTTCTATTTTTTCCAACTCACTAATCCGCCGGCGCAATTCTATCAGGTCATTTATGAGCTGCTCTTTTGTCAGATCTTCAAGCGCTTTCATCTAATCGGTACCCTCCGTCTCATGTTCATGATCGCAGATTAAGCAAAAAGAAGTTGCTGTTCAAACATAATCAGCACCAGCAAAATTTGCCGTCAATCAATGGCTGCGAAGCAGCGAAAGAAGGTATTGAGACGGGAATTTTCGATAAAACTTCTACGGCGCACATTCCTCTGCCGGGAAGAAATGATCCGAGGACTCTTCTTTTGGAAAGATGATGCTTTCTGAAATGGGGATTTATCGAAAAGGCAATACGAAAACGACAGTTAACTTCCTGCCCTGAGCGCACATCAAACACACATTTTTTCTCATCCAATCTACTGGGAAAAACAACCCTGTGATGTCATTGCCGCATGGGGACAAGCTTCATCGTCCAGTTGCCGAGGGACAGCGCTCGAAGACTTTAGTATAGTTTCTGTCCGAATCTCCCGGACAAGGCGGGTTTCAAGTTCACCTCTTCGCCCGCGCCTTGGCCAGCATGCGCCAGGTTGCCTTCATCAAGTCAAGGTACTGTCTGAATTCAACCATGTCAATTAGTGACATTCATGCAACAATGATTAAGCTGTTAGATGAGAGTTGACGCGGTGAAAGAAGGTGGTCACTGATGCCGAAAAGACTCGTTATTCTGATGGCCGATGATGACTCTGATGACCGATTGATCGTCCGTGATGCGTTGGAGGGCAGGCCGGTCGACGTGGAGTTTGTCGTGAACGGTCTGGAATTATTGGATTACCTGCTTTGCAAGGGAAAGTACGCGGACGGTGGCCGTCACCCGCGACCTGACGTGATTCTCCTTGACTTGAACATGCCGCAGATGGGCGGAGAGGAGGCGCTTGCAAAGATTAAGGCTGATTCGTATCTCAAGTCCATTCCGGTTATAATCCTGACAACCTCACGGGAAGAATGCGAAGTCCAGAGGTGCTATGATCTTGGGGCAAACACCTACATCGTTAAACCGCTGTCCTTTGAAAAGCTAGTTGAAATCATGCACTCCCTCCATCTTTACTGGACCGATGTTGCTCAAATTCCGGTGCATGTAATTCCGCCGAGTTGTGCATAAGGCAATCAAGCGAAGGCACTCCATGACGCCAAGGGGCTCATCACAGGTTTGATAAGTAATCTCCACTCCTCTTTAAGGTTCAATTTTCAAGATTCGAAACAACTCATCCATTTAACCGTGTTCTGCCAATGATCTCGCACTCATCAGTGCCACAAATCCTCAGTTTTTATCTCTCCCATACACAGGCAGCCGCTCCGACTACTAGGCAATTGTGTGTTCATACCACCAATCCTTCCCACGAAATACAGTCAACACCGCTAGGGATTTACAGCATCTACCTGATTTTATGTCCCCCATAACTTTGCTCTAATCCTTTGCCATATTTAAGCGGAGGCATAGTAAAAATTTTTCTTTTTTTTAACCTAAACGTATTACATACGGATGGCTTAGCGTTGCATTTGATGCTCCCGAAACAGCCAGACCTATAAGTCAAATTGGAGTGGCAAAACCACTCGCTGGCTTTTTCTGGAAAGGTCAGGTCCACTTCGCGAGTTTTTGCTGGGCACTGGAAAATCGAGAAGTGAAGATGCAGGAGACCGCAAAATTGGAAATCATTGGGCAAAGCCCTGCTTTTCTCGAGATTGTTGAAAGTCTTCCACAAATCGCACAATCTAATTCCTCAGTGCTGATAGTGGGAGACACCGGCACAGGTAAAGAGGTGATCGCTCGGAGAATTCATCAGCTCAGTCCACGAAAGCACTGTCCATTTGTGCCTATCAATTGCGGAGCGATTCCAGGGGAGCTTGCCGAAAACGAGCTTTTCGGTCATAAGGGCGGGGCGTTCACAGGAGCTATCCCATTTAAAAGTGGACTGATCGCCGAAAGTGAAGGGGGCACATTATTCCTCGACGAAATCGACAGCTTCTCCCCTGTCGTGCAGGTAAAACTTTTGCGGTTCCTCGAGGAGAAGACCTATCGGGCGCTGGGCGACACTCAAGAGCGGCGCACTGATGTGCGGGTCATGGCCGCGCTCAATGTCGACCCCGATGAGGCGGTCAAATCAGGCCGCTTGCGTTTGGACCTGTACTACAGGCTGAACGTATTCAGGGTCAACCTCCCGGCATTATGCGAGCGGATCGAAGACATACCGCTATTAGCTCGTCATTTTTTGCGGAAGCTTTCCGGTGGTATGGGGAGTGAGATAAAGGGCTTTTCTCAAGCGGCCATTGACAAACTTATCACCCACGACTGGCCCGGCAATGTGAGGGAGCTGGAAAATGTGATCGAACGGGCCGTGATCTTTTGTGATTCAAAAATAGTCCAGGATGGGCATATAGTTTTAGGTAGTTTTCAACTGGAAGAGACGGAGGCCTCATTTCAGGAAACGAAATCACGTTTGGTTCGGCAGTTTGAAATCGAATATATAGAAAAGCTCCTGCAGGCTTATAGCGGCAATGTCACGAAGGCGGCGGCAGCGGCGAAGAAGGACCCCAGAGCTTTTCGCCATTTGATTCAAAAATATGGCATTGATGTCAGCCGTTTCAATTCTAACGGGCCAGCGATGCATTAGTTGACGCACACAACTAAAACTCGCCCCAAGCAACTGAGGAAGAAAACCTGCTGTAAGAATCGAGATCGAATTCCGATTGAAGAATGGAAAAGATAGGATTTTCCCCCCACCAAAATCATTCCTTATTTTCATTCCGTATTGCGACGATAATTAGTTGGGCGAATTTACTCCAATTTTGACCAGTTGCTTGGCCGGAATCAGCACTATCAAAATCCCAAGATACCGTCCTCCTCATCGCATACGGGATTTTTGTCTTCAAGATGGTCGCACCATTTCATTCAATAAGATCTGAAAGGACTGCTCGCGGGAACGAATTGACGGCCAGTCCTTTTCATTTTTATGGGACCATTCCGGCAATCGCCGGCTCCATTCTGCCCTGGGATGGGAGCCTCCTCAAGCTTTGCCCTTGGTGCACTTGACCCCTGTACGGGATACAGGTGGACCTTCACCCGACCGGCTGGCGGGCTGCAGAGCCCGTTTTAAACCCTTCATTCGGGCTTCCAACCCTTGCCCGATTTAACTCTCACATATCTGTTCCATCTCAATAACGAAACGGCGAGGACGGTGAATTTCATTTTTAAGTTTCCTCCCATTAGTAATTACCAGATGAACCTGACCAGCCCCAAGACCTATCTCTGTAAAGTTCTCCATAATCTATTTTCTCGCACCTGGATGAGGTTTCATACTGTATAATACCTAAACCTGATCGGGCCTCTGCTCTGGCAACCCATTTTCCGACCTTGATTCATGGCCTTTTTTGACCTGAACCAATTACCATCCTGTTCAAAGCCAAATACTATTTTGACCCCATTGAAATTCCGGATCAAAGCATATGAAATACAGTGCAGGTATGCCACCCTCTCAGCGAGGTCCGTGAGATGAGAAAAATAAAAAAATGCGTTGCATGTTGAGCTGTTTTCGCTCTCTGGATTTTAGGCGCTCTTCTCTTGCTGAAAATATGGAATTATCAAAAATTCCTACACGATCCGCTTGGCTCCTACATTCAATTCGGGATTATGTTTTTGGCCATTTTCTATTCCCTGGCGCTGGCACCCATCAAACATTGCGTAGACTGGTTTTTGTGCCGTTGCGGGCTCGTCGAGAAAACGAGCCAGGGTTTTCAATAAGAGAAAATACGCAGACGCTGAGACGATGATTATAAGGGCATGGTCAAAAGGGAAAAGAGGGTTAAGTTATGCCGAAAATCCTTGCTGCCGATGACGATGA
>JBKQTS010000272.1:0-13792 GCA_052143075.1 Syntrophobacteraceae bacterium
TCGCGGACGAAGTGAGAAATTTGGCGATGAGAGCGGCAGAAGCTGCAAAAAGCACGGCAGATCTCATTGAGGGTACCGTTCAAAAGATAAATAACGGCTCGAGTGTAGTTCAAAAGACCAACACCGAATTCGGGGAGGTCGCTACTATAGTCACAAAAGCGAGTGAACTGGCCGGTGAAATAGCCGCTTCTTCCCAGGAACAGGCACAGGGAATAGAGCATCTCAATCGGGCGGTTCAGGAAATGGACAAAGTGGTCCAGCAGAATGCGGCCAGTGCTGAGGTAAATGCCTCCATGTCCCAAGAGATAGGCGCTCAGATCGATCCGATGAAGAACATGATTTCCGAGCTGGAGTTTTTGGTTGGCTCGAAAAAAGCGGCAATATCCGCCGCAGTTACGCATTGAATGGAAAGGTTCGGATTCTCAAAAATGCATAGACCGGTATCACATCAGGAGTACATGCCATAAATTGGCCAAATGCCTGCTCCGGTCATGTTTTAACTCACCTTTGAGTAGTGAATTTCCCAATTCGGGCAGGCAGAAAAGAGAGCGGCCTGTAGAACTCGAGCTTCATTTTACTGTATCAGTAAATGCGAAATACACTCTAGACCTGATTTTCAAAAGGGAAAAAGCCGGCTATCTTACGAACCATAAGACCCTGCTCACTTTTTAAGTGACCCCCGTACCCATCCACCCCGGAAGCCAGGAGCCCCCGCCCTTGGCTTTCTCCTTTTTTGCTCCCTGTTTATAAAAAAACCTGTTAAGGAGGAGCATGGGTAAATGATATAAAGAAGGACGGGCGATGACGTCCCGGGGTGGAGTTGACCATGAAGAGATGGATCATTTGTGTTTTGCTTGCGATTTTTCTGAGCAGCCCGGCTGTATCGGGTGCGTCCGACGATACAGCGGATCAAGGCAGAGCCACCTTCTTCGATATCCCGTTTTTCAAAATTCCTTTGGGATCGAGCCCGGATTCCAAAGTCGCCAAGGAGAAAAAAGAGGAAGGCAAGGCAAAGAAGGACGATACAAAAGAGAAGGATAAAGCGGACAAAAAAGTAGATGATGCAATCAAGAAGGCGTGGGAAGAGAAATAGAGCAGTGGGAAGTTCAATCCTTTTTCAGCACCTGCTAAAGCTTTCGAATTCAAATCAGGCGCGTTTTTCCGATCAAAGTTCTTCTCCGGCTTTTTTCTGAGTTGTCATCCTCTGAATAAGAGCATCGAAAGAATTATTCCTTAAGAATGCGCCAAAACCATTACGATAGGTTTCAACCGTACCAACTCCATCGATTATCACATCTCTAATCATCCACTTCCGGCCTTTGGACTCGAGTATATAGTCGACCGGGATGTGCTCATTGGTTCGCATTATTACAGTGCTCACTTTTATGTATTTACCTTCGGTAGTCTCCCCTGGGTATTCAATTGTCTCCCTTTTGAGAAAATCCAAAACGCGCCTGGAATAGGAATCCGTAAAAATACTTGTGAAAAGCGTCTGGTACTGTTCGCGCTGCTTTGCTGAAAGTTTCTCCCAATAGCCCTGCAAGGAATCCCTGGCCATTTCTGCGGTCAGGAAATTTTCGGATATCAGTTTCCTTATGAGTGCAGCCCTTTCTTTTCGGTGTTCAGGCCCCTGGAGGTCGGGCCTGGTCTGGATGTCCATGGCGGCGTCGAGCACCGAGCGCACCTGGTCGGTAGCGCCGGATTGCGCTCTAAGGGGCGCGGCGGCGATGACGATCAAAAAGAATGCGAAAATAAAATTCCATACCCTAACGCCGAGCATTTATAGCCTCCTTGTCAGCAACCGGGGCCGGCATGAAAGAAAGAATCGCAGGCAAGATGAACAGCGCAGCGACAACAACGCAGATGCTTCCGGCCCACGCTACAAAACCCAGGCTGAAAATCCCCCTGTGGTTTGATATCATCAACGTGCCAAAGCCAATAGTGGTAGTGAGGGCTGCCAGGATGACCCCTTTGCCCGTACTGAAAGGAAGGCGTCCATACCCTGCCGGGCCCTCTCTCCATCTCTGGAGAATTATCACCCCGTATTCTACGCCCGCCCCAACTACGAGCGGCATGAATATGCTGTTTGCAAGATTGAAATCGAAGCCTGCGGCCCCCATTATGCCCACAGTCCAAATCGTGCCGGCCACGAGCGGGATAAGAGATATCAGCATAAGGCGCAAACTTCGGAATGTAAATGCAAGAAGCACCGAGATGGCGATCAGTGCGTAAATGGAAGCGTCGATCGATGCTTTCTTGAAGGCCGAGGCAAAGACATAGAGATAGACCGGGTCGCCCAGGACATCAGGGTTAACAGATTGGAGGTCGTTGACAAAGCGGGTCAGCGTTCCTTCCTCCCAGATAGGCTCCCGGGGATAAATCCTGATGAGGTATTGGTTCCCCTGAAGAAACTGGTCTCTCAGTTGAGATGGAAGATCGTAAATGCCCATTGGAGAAGCGGAAGAACTCTCCTTGATCAGGGTCCACTGCTCCACGATGTCTTTTTCAAAATGCCGGCGGTATTTGAAAAGCCGCTCTGAATCAGCGGATGAGGTGCCAAGCGCCTGGACGATCCCGTCTATCAGTCTCCTGACTTTAACCATTTGTTCTACCAGGGGTTTGGAAGCTCCCCACTCCCGGGCCTGCTCATCCTGCATCTTGAACCTTATCCTCTGAAGGACCTCGATCAATCCGGCCTTATAAGATGGACCGTCGCACGCGTCTGCTGCGGCATCGAGATTGCTTTGGTCCTGCGCCGAAGCCAAACGCATGATTGATGGTTGCAGTTCGGGAACCAGGAGCGCAATAGAACACAAAACGGGCATTTTTTCTTCCTGGTCGTCGGGAAGGAGCGTAAAAATGTTATCCACGTGGGAAACGGTTCGCAGGGCCGTGAATTTTGCCGACTCCTTCCTCACTTCTTCCGGGGAGTTCGTGAGGACGGCCGCCGAAATTATCGACCGGTCGGAATTCTCGACCAGGACTTTTTCCCAATAGACAGATTCGGCGTTTTTGGACTGAAGGCGCAGAGGATTCAGGTCGAACCGCACATGTGAACCACTAAGGGAACCAGCTATACAGAAGATCAGTGTTAAGGCGAGAATCGTTCGCACGCCTCTCGGGCCGAGCCGCAGAAGATACCTGTTATTTGCCTGAGCGCTCGATCGTTTAACCGGGGGTTTTTCGACGGCCAGATAGTGACTCAGTGCGGGCAGCACTGTGAAGTCGGCCAGTATTATGAAAAGGATTCCCATCCCGGTTATCATGCCGAGTTCCATGAGTCCGCGAAAGCCCGTGAGAATGAAGGGAAGGAAGGAAAATGCCGTGCTAAGGCCCGCAAGCATTATTCCGGGGCCGGACTTATCCATGACCCTCCGGATAACAGCGGAGCGGGTCCCGTCGGCGAGGTCCCTTTCCTCCTCAAATCTGGCAAACCAGTGGATCGCGTAATCGACCCCCAGACCACAGAGCATCGGCGCAAAAACAATCGAAAGGATATTCAAATGACCAATGAAAATGGCAGTCCAGCCAAATGTCCAGCACAGGCCGACCGCAAGAGATATGAGGATTATAACCGGATGGCGAAAACCCCTCAGAAACAGGACCATTATCAGCAAGACGCCCAGCATCGATAACCAGGTCGCATTGGTCATATCCGCCATTGCAGTGCTCATTTCATCGTCGTTAAGCGCCTCCTGCCCGGTGACCCCGGCCTCAACGTCACTGAAGCCCGATGCCCTGAGCTCGTGTATATAATTTCGCAGTTGGGCAAGAGATCCCAGGGTTGTGCTCACCTGCCCGGACACTTTGGCCGGCATCACCTCGGCCATCAGCAGCTTCTTTTTGCCTTCCCAAAGGTAGCCCTCTTTTTCGAGCTCCCAGGACCCGCTTTTGAAAAATGAGGACCAGGGGGAGGCATACTTTGAGCCGGAAAGATATCCTGAAAACCCATCGAGAACCTTTAGCAGGAATTCGAGGTCCAAGGGCTTTGCCTCTTTACCGGGGCCTTGCGGGGTAACCTCCTCATCGAGAAAGCCGGTAAAAAACTCGCCGACCATTCTGGAGGCCATATCCCGGTTTACCAGTTCGAAAAAATTGAGCAGGTCCGGGTTTTCGGCCATCTCGTGGACGAGCACGGAGTTCTTTTCGAGCGTGTTCCTGATGGTTACGAGTTCGTCTTCATCGAGGTAATAGAGCAGCCATTTCTTGAACTGGTCCGGATTGATTCTGTAAAATACGTCTTGAAAATGTTCGGGGTCGGCCTGGATTTTTGAAACTATGGCGTTCATGAATTCGATGGCCCTGTCTTGTGTAGGGCCTCGAACGACGAGCGCGAAGGTGGTTTTGCCGTGAAAATTGAATTCGTCCAACGTCTGCGATTTGGCTATAAGTGGATTTCTGGTGGAGATGAGCTCAAGCTGGTCGGTTCGCACTTCGAGCCGAACAGCCGCAAGCCAGAGTGAGCCGATTACGCTCAGCAATGCGGCCGCCAGAATAAAACGTGGCCTGGGGAGGACCCAAGCCACGAGGTTTTGCGAAAATCTCCTGAGCAGACTCATTCTTATCCTGGCCGGAAACCTGTAACAATTTTCATATAAAGATCAAATATGCACTTCCGTGGCAGTTTGTTCAAGGCATATCGATTCTTTTCCCCGTCGCATAATCCAAACGCGCAAGCGACACGTGGTAATTGTACAGCGACTGGAGATAGTTGCCCTGGTTCTTTCCATAACGGTCTATCGCATCGAACATATCCCGGGCTGTGCCGATCCCCAGATCGAAATTGGAAAAAGCCGTAACGATCCATCGGCGCGCGCCAACGGCCGCCTGCTCATAAGCCGTGAAGGATTTGTAGGCCTCAAAGGTGTCCTGGTAATATTTTACCACCTCGACGGGGATATTTTTTTCGGCGAATTCCTGAGTATTGCGCATCTTCTGATACTCGGCCCTGGCTTTGTCGAGCTTTCCCTGTCCGATACCGAAATCCAGGTGCCATTGAGCCCCGGCAAAGACTCCGGCGTAAACATGATTGAAATTATCGGTTATGTATGAATTATCGAATTTTTCACGGTCGGGTGCGCCGGCAAGCGATCCTGTGGCAGCGGCAAAAAGGGATGGATACAGGTCGGCTTCGGCGGCCTCAGTCAGTTTTCCCTTAGCTTCGACCCCTTTTTTGACCTCCAGGATCTCAGGTCTATTTGCCATGGCACGCTGAATGTATTCACCTTCAGGTTCAAGTTCCACCGGATTTTTGGGCAGTTCAGTCTCTTTGAGTTTCAATTCTTCGTGATCGGGTAATCCGACAGTTTTTTTCAGAGCGGCGTAGGCGGTGTTAGATCCTGACTCCGCCTTGGCGGCAAAAGCCTTAACTTCGGCTGCAAAAGCGTCCATCCGATAAAGGTCGCTGGGGTCTACATTTTTTGCTTTCAGTTCGATTAGCCGTTTGATTCGTTTGCCGGCGTCATCTATATACGTGTCGGCATCCCTGGCGGCGTTCTTGCCCTGAAGCGCTATAAGATATGCGTAGTAAAGCTCCTTGACGTTCAGAACGATCTTATTTCGCCGCTCTTCCCTGGCCGCCGTTTGAGCTTCTACCCCCAATGCGGCGGCATCCTTGCGGTTGGATATCTTCCCGAAGGTATAGAGGGGCTGTGTGATAGCAAAATCGAGCCTTCCGAAAACACTTATAGACCCAAATCCTTCATCATGCGAGACGATCACGCCCGTTTTCGGACCCGTCAGTACGACCGTGGGGAATTGAGCGTTTTCGGCCGGACCGACTATTCCTATAAGATCCGCCTGTGGCAACAGGCCGCCCTTCGCCTCTTTAAATTCGCTTTTGGCCGCCAGGATGTCCTGTTCGGCCATTTTTAACTCAGGGCTGGTCTGCAGCGCCATCTGGATAAGTTGGTCGAGACTGAAAGCCTTCGGTTCGTCGGCTCGAGAGGTCCCAAGGCTCAACGTGATGATAAAAAAACAAAGGAGCACCTGTAAAGAACGGCTTTGCAGCTGAGCTTTTTTAGTCATCACGAGACCTTTGCGAAGTTGAATTAATTTCAGATACTGGCAAACTCTTATACAGCACTTGCCGACTGATTTAAAGAATTAATCCTCTAATCGCTTTTCAATTTGGAACAGTGGGGTAAAGCGGCAGGCCAAGGAACCATGCTTCGAAAAAATTGACATCGGCCTCCATCTCTGGTAGCGAACCTTGTTCCCGGTGAGGTGCATAATACAGAAAGGCTGCGGCCGAGGTAGATTATGCGGCGATTGTTAATTATCAATGCAGACGATTTCGGATTGACCAGAGGGATTAACCTTGCGGTATCCGAATGTGCCGATGCCGGATTGCTTCGAAGCGCCAGCTTAATGGCCAATGGAGAGGCTTTCGATGACGCGGTGAGAATTGTCAGAGGGCGGGAGGGGTTCGGCACGGGAATCCATTTTGTCCTCACTGGTTTAAAGCCGCTGTCGCCTTTAGAGAAACTTTACGGCCTTATCGGTCCGGAGGGTTTTCTGCCCTCAGGACCTGGCGAACTGCTGAAAAAAATAGCGGCGCGGAAGACGCTGAAGGATGCGATCAGAAGAGAGCTTTTTGCCCAGGCTGAGAGGGTTTTCGATTCCGGAATCACCCCTACGCATTTCGACAGCCATAAGCATGTTCATATCATTCCGGCGGTGCTCGACGTTATGATCGAAATAGCGGAACGTTTTTCTGTGAAATGGATGCGGACGCCTTTCGAAGCCGAGGGCGCGTGGAGGTTTTTGCCGGACGTGGAAAAGGGCCAGCGGGCCAAATTCGTGAAACAGTTTGCCGTGGCTCGCTCAAGCATTATTGTTCGACCGGTTTTCAGGTCGCGAATTCGCAAGGCGGGGATTAAAACGCCTGCCGGATTTTATGGCATTTCTCCCACGGGGTTCATCAACGAGAAAATAATTCGGCGCATCTGCCGGATGCTGAAGCCGGGCCTTAGCGAGCTAATGACTCATCCGGGCATAGTGGACGCGGACCTTGTCCGCCGAAAGTCACGGCTGCTCTTTTCCCGGGCAAGGGAGAAAGAACTCCTGGTTTCCGCAAGGGTCAAGAGGCTGTTTGAAGAGCACGAGATAGTGGTCATACATTTTGGAGAGGTCCGTAACGTGTGAGTTGATACTGGAGCAGGGAGCATTCCTCAATGGTCAAAGGGCTTCAGATGAATGTGCTTTATCTCCTCATTCAGAAAAAATCTGCTTTCTTTTACCTTTTTCTCGAGCATACCGGTCGTGAAAATAACTTTGTTGACTGCCGCGAAACTGCCGAGGCTTTTGACCGCCGCCAGGGTAACCAGAGTGTCCAGGCAAATGGCGTAAACTATTTCGTTCTCATTGTTGAGGGCTATAATGTCAACCGGCCGGTCAGCGATTCGTGGAGGCATGTAGTCGGCCACAGTACTGAAGCCGAGTTCCTGCAGAATTCTGTATAGATGGCATTGAAGCGTTCTGTGAACGGCCCGATCGCTGCGAAAGGGTTTGGGAATTCTGAGCCACGCTTTTTCGAGTTTGCTTTTCCATAAATCCAGATTAGGGTCCAGGTTTTCGTTCATTTCACCCTCCGCTCACATTATCACCAGTTCTTCGGTGGCTGTATTCAAAGATTCAATGCCATCATTTGTGACAAGGTAGGTATTTTCGAGTCCGCCAATTCCTTCGTCGGGAATTATGACCTTGGGTTCGAAGGCGAAAACCATTCCTTGCTGAAGCTCCAATTTCTGCCCCCGGGCTATAAATGGAAATTCATCGACCTCGACGCCCAAGCCGTGCGCCACAAAGGTAACCTTTGGTTCCGAGCAGCCCATGAACCACTCGGCCCATCCGGCTTCTCGAGCCCACCCCCATGCGGCCTCATAGAGTTCGCCCGTGATGGCGCCCGGACGAGCCAGATCCCTGAAGCGGACATGCACCGACCGAACGAATTCGTAAGCGCGGGCGAGCCTTGGAGAAGGCTGGCCGATGCAGAAATTCCTGGTTTGGTCATTTGCATACCCGTTCCAAATAATCATTGTATCGACGCTGACAATTTCACCAGGGAGTATTTTTTTGTTTCCGGCGCCTTGTCCGAATGCCGGCGAAATGCCCGGACCTCCCGTAGGCGCATCAGTATATGAAGGGACTGCGGCATTCAGTCCCGACAGGACATGCCCGAAGACCATCTCCATGTTAAAGGCCCTTATGCGAATCATTCTTGAATCGCCGGCATTGCGTGAGACAGCTTCCAACTCGGCGGACAGTTCGAATTCGGTCATTCCCGGCGTGAGAAGACGTGGGACCGATTCAGCCACCTGTTTCGATATGGCTGCTGCATCCCGCATTATGCGGATTTCCCAGGATGATTTTATCATGCGCACCTGACGTATGGGGCCGCTTACGTCAACGATCTGCTGTTTTGGAAAGATCTTTTCGTCGTAGAAGAAAAATGTATTGGCAGGCAGTACGTCCAGTTCGAGACCGATTGTTTTGGGTTCGCCGGTCCCGCATGCTTCAAAGGTGACTTCGCGCAGTTCAGACAGGCTCTTCATCTGGATAATGGGACGCAGAGGCGATGCCGCCTCGGCCCGCTCAAGGCTTCGCCTCACCAGGAAAACCGGGTTCCCCGAGGATGGCACAATGAGGTGAGAATCTTGAACCGTGCCTGTGAAGTAGAACAGATCGGCATTTTGCCGTATTATGGCGACATCGATTCCATTTTTCCTCAGCAGCGCCTGCAGGGCTACAATCCTGTTTGCAATCTCGCTTGCGGGTACCATCTGCAACTGGTTTCCTCCAAATCTGTTGAGACAAACTATCATCGTTCGGGTCAGTGCAGGGCAGTGGCGGACGAAGCAGCCCCGGAGCGCCCCTTTCTCAGCAATAAAGTAAACGGAATAAGAAGAGCCGTAGCTATGGAAAGTACATAAAAAGTGTCGTTGAACGAAAGTATGCTCGCCTGACGCAAAATCTCCTGGTAGAGAAATGCAAGTCCTCCCGTCGATGGAGCGGCCGCTGAATGATTCATCTGGAGAAAATGTTGCGTCCTCTGATAGGCCTCCCGGAAGGCGGGATTGTAGGGGGTAATTCTTTCAGAAAGAAAGGTCTGGTGCACTTGAGCGCGCTGCGAGAGGAGCGTGGCGCTGAAAGCGACTCCGAAACTGCCCCCCAGGTTTCTCACGAGGTTGAAAACTCCGGATGCGTTGCCCATCTGCTCGACCGGAACGTTAAAGTAAGCCGCCGTTGAGAGGGGAACAAAAAACATCCCGAGGCCAAAACCCTGGATCAGCCGAGGAAGGGCTATCGAGAAAAAGTCCCCCTGGAGGTTGAAATTCGACATCATAAATAATGCATAAGACGTGATGCCGTAACCCGCAATGAGCAGGAGCCATGGTTTGACTCCCTTTCTCATTAAAATGCCTGCAACAGGCATTACAAAAAAGCTCGATAGACCCCCGGGCCCCAGGACCAGTCCGGCCCAAAGGGCGGTGTATCCCATTAGCTGCTGAGTATAGAGGGGCAGCAGAACGAAGCTCCCGAACAGACAGAAAAAGCCCATGAACATCATCAAGGTCCCGGCGCTGAAACTCCTGTCCCTGAAAATCCTGAGATCGACAACGGGATGTTCGGTGCGCAGCTCCACGATAATGAAAAGAGTCAAAGCCAGCACAGCCGTGATTAACAGGATGAGAATGAAATCAGAGTGAAGCCAGTCTTCACGCTCCCCTTTGTCCAGGACGATTTGAAGCGCGCCAAGGCCGAGGGTAAGCAAGAAAAGGCCCCATTTGTCGATACGGAACACTTTGCGCTTTATGTAGGCCGGATCGTGGATGAAAAGAGTCGCCATGAAAACGGCGAGCACTCCGGCAGGCAGGTTGATGTAGAAAACCCATCGCCAGGACCATGTATCGGTTATCCACCCGCCCAGGACCGGTCCAACTATGGGGGCCATTACGACGCCCATTCCGAAAACTGCCATTGCCATACCGTGTTCGCGCCGGGGGAAGGTTTCGAGCAAAATGGCCTGAGAAAGCGGCTGGAGCCCGCCGCCACCGAGACCTTGCATGACCCGGGCCACTATGAGCAGTTTCAGAGACGGCGCAGCGCCGCAAAGAATCGAACTGGCCGTGAAAAGAAAAAGGGAAAATATCAGATAGCGCCTTCTGCCGAAGACGCTGGCCAGCCAGCCGGTAATGGGGATTATGATGGCGTTGGAAACAAGATAGGATGTAAGCACCCATGTGACTTCGTCCACCCCTGCGTTCATGCTCCCCTGAATGTGGGGAAGGGAGACGTTAACGACACTGGTATCCATCACCTCGATGAAGGTCGGGAGCATGACCGAGAGGGCCACAACCCATTTATTGACCCCTGGAGTCTCCGTGAGCTGAGGGGTCATGGCTGTTGTGATGTTGACGAGAGAGCTTGGGGCGGGTTGGTTTGCAGCAGATTCAAACCGCTCCTGTCAGCCACATCTATGGTCACATCCAGAGACGCTCCGACCCTTAGCGGATGGTCAAGGAGGGGTGGTTTGTCCAGTTCGATTCTCACCGGAATCCGCTGAACGACTTTGATCCAGTTGCCGGTTGCATTTTCGGGTGGAATGAGGGAAAAAGCTGCGCCGGTCCCTGCCCGGATTCCGGCCACCTTCCCCGTGTACGCGTATCCGGGATAGATATCGGCCGATATCGAGGCGGGCTGCCCGATACGCACGTTGGTGAGCTGAGTTTCCTTGAAATTTGCTTCAACGTAAATCTTGCTCAGAGGGACAACGGCCATCAGGGCCTGTCCGGGCTGAATCCGGTCGCCCACCTGAATATTTTTCTGGGCAACGTAGCCTTCAAGCGGCGCAGCAATCAAGCAGTAAGAGAGATTGAGCCGAGCAGCCTCAAGGTCGGCCATAGCTTTGTCACGTTTAGCCTGGAGAGCCTCAACTTTGTGGAACTGGACATCTACGTCGGCCCGCTCGCTTCTTGCGGTTTGAAGCTGAGCCACGGCTCGAGCCACCTGTTGGGCGGCGGCGGCAAGAGCCGACTCTGAGGCGGCTATCTGGGCATCTAATGCCTGTAGTTGGGACTTCGCCTTGTCATATGCCGTTTGTGCCTGCTCTCCCTGGCGTTGGGTGCCGGCGCCGGAAGCGCAAAGGGTTTCGAAGCGTTTGCAATCGCGCTCGGCCTGGGTTAAATCGGCGGCGGAGGCGGCGCGGCTGCTCCTTAATTGTTCGACGGTATGCCTGGTTTGATTCTCCGTGTCACGGGCGCCCTTAAGAACAGCCTCTGCGGCCTCTATCCGGGAGGATGTCTGGACATTGACCGGAGGCACCATTATTTGTGCGGATTTGAAATCGGCTTCAGCTTCGTCGAGCGCCGCTTTCGCTTTATCGACGGCAACTTTGTAATCGGCTGAGTCCAGTTCGATCAGGGGTTGTGAGGTCTGGACGGCGAAATCGTTATCCACGAGCACCTTGAGGACAGTTCCAGGAACCCGGGCGCTAATCATAGCGCTGTCCGCCCTGGCGTAAGCGTCATCGGTAGATACATGATTTCTTGTTAAAACCCACCAGCAGATGCCCGCCACAATCGCCACAACCAAGACGATGAATCCTGTGATCCTGATTCGCCGCGCACCGCCATTATTCTTCGTGGGCCTAGACCCGGTTGGTTCTTCATTTGCCATATTCGATGCCATGATAGTCCGTCAGTAAGTTAAAATTTTAATCTATCGGCCCGCCAATCGCCCTCTCGAGTTCAGCTTTTGCGATTTCGTGCCCGTAGATGGACTGATAGAGGTCGGCGCGTGACTGGGCCAGGAATACCTGTGCGTTCAATACCTCAAGGAATATCACGACCTGCTCCTTATACTGGAGCGTGGTGATCCGGTCGTTTTCCACCGCCTGCTGGACTGCGACCCTGGTGGTTTCGATGTTGGCTTTCGCAACCTTTAACTGTTCCAAGGCGTTTTCCACCTGGAGCCGGATTTTCTGGAGAAGGTCGTCGCGCCTCTGTTCGAAGCCTCTTATGCGGTACTCCCATTCGAGTTCGGAAGCTCTTGTCTTGCCCCCCTCGAAAAAATTCCAGTCCACTCTAACGCCCACGGCTCCGTTTTGATCGTTTGCGTATGGATTTTTATCGGCCTGGAAATTTTCACCTTCCTTGTAATATTGGGCAAATGCGGAGACGCGTGGATAATAGCGGCTTCGGGCCGCTGTTTTTGAGTATTCGGCCTGCTGAATCGAGGCTTTGACGGCCAGGTATTCGGGTCTTTTCTCCTCGGCAGCCGAATATAGCTGATGCAGATCGGGGACCTTGGAGGTTTTTTCCTCTATTCCGGCCAGATCGACTTTTTCCTGCAGGTCGAGGTCCATGAGCTGATTCAGGTTCGAGCGAAGAACAATCAACTGCTTAACGGTGTCCCTTTCGCGCTGCACGGCCTCGGACAGGGCAACATCAGCCTTGAGTACGTCGTTTTGAGCGGCGACTCCCTGCTGGTAATTCGCCTCGGCGTTCTTTTTCTGCACTTCCAGGCTTGCCACATTATCACGGGCGACTTCAACGAGTTTCGCCGCAAGGAGCGAATGGAGGTAGGCGATCTGAACGTCGTGCACGAGGTTGAGGCGGGCTTCCTCGAGCTGGTATTTAGATATCTTCAGGCCAAGCTTGCTTGCCTTGTACTGGGACGTCAGTCCAAACCCGGTAAACAGAGGCTGCACCAGATCGACCTGCCACCTGTTGATGGTTTGTAGCGAAAAGGGGACGCCCTGAAACGACGTACCGGGTGACGAGACGAAGGGCTGATCGGAGAGGTGTGTATATGAATAGGACCCGTCGATCTTCGGCAAGAAGTCGGCTGTAGCCTCCGAGACCTTTTCGCCGGCCACCGAAACGTCCTCGAAAGCGGCCCTGTAAGCCCTGTTGTGCGACAGGGCATATTGGACGGCAGCTTCTGCGGTCAGAGGCTGCGGCAGGTCGTTGCGGGGAGCCTCCCCACGAGCCGTGGAGGCAATAAATAACCCAAAAAGGATGAAAAGTGCGCTTATTCGTTTCATGGTTGCGCCTGACGCCGCCGTTTCAGCAGCTTTAGCATTGCCGGGAAGTTAAGTTCAGAAAGAGAGTCGATCACCTTGTCAGCCTCAGTAAGTTCAGGTAATGAAAACGAGTTTGTGACGGCAACTACCAGAAGCCCCGCCGTTTTGGCAGACCGGATTCCGGCGGGAGTATCTTCTATTGCAATGCAATTCATCGGGTCAAGGCGCATTTCTCCCTGGAGCTGCCTCAACCGCTCTATTGCCAGAATATAGGTCTCCGGGTCGGGCTTGCTCTTCTCTACTTCGTCTGCAGCCACAATTGCGTGAAACACTCCGTTAAGGTCGAGAGACGCAATGAAAGCGTCGACTTCATGCCGGAGCGCCCCTGAGGCTACAGCCATCGGTACCCCTCTGTTCGCCAGTTCTCTGACCAGTTCAACTACTCCCGGAAAACCGGGGACCCCCTGTCCGATGAGGTTCAGCAGGGCACGAGCTTTGGCTTCCATAAGCCTGTCCAGAGTCGTCGGGGCAAGATACAACCCTGCTTCTTTGAAAGCGTAGATAAAAGCGTCCCGGTCGTCAAAACCTACGAAATGCTCCAGGTAGCTCTCGAAATCGTGTCCCAGTCCCATCGGGACGAGCACCTCCTGGAAGGCCCTGTAATGCAGCGGCTCGGTATTGACGAGAATGCCGTCGCAGTCGAATATTACCGCCTGCAGGTCCGGATCGGAGTTGGATTCAATATTGACCAAGTTTTTAACGCTC
>JBKQTS010000273.1:0-14762 GCA_052143075.1 Syntrophobacteraceae bacterium
GTTCAATCTTGAACGCAACTCGGTATCAGTGGAATTCCGGAGACCAGATATGAGCTGTTCCAAAACCAAAATATCTCGAGAGTTGGCCGCTGAGTACGGTTGGCAGGCAATCCGGATCATCGAGTCCGGGGAATACCTGGCGCCTTCTCGTCGAGTAGTGAACCTTTCCCGGCTGGTCAAACGATCAATCGATGGAACGGTCTCTTATCCCCCAAGCCAGCCTTTGCAGGAATCGGCGAGTGGGAACTATCAAACGAAGATTTCAGTCGAAAACATGACGACTCTTGAGGCTGCGTGTCGTCTGATCGCTCGAGGGTGCCGGCCGGCAGTGCTCAACTTCGCTTCGGCAACGAATCCCGGTGGCGGGTTTCTCGGGGGCGCCAGGTCGCAAGAGGAATACCTGGCCAGGTCGTCGGGTCTTTACGCCTGTATCAGAGACAATGCAATGTATGCGTTTCACCGTTCACACCGGGACCCCCTTTATACGAATTACGCAATCTATTCTCCTGATGTGCCGGTGTTTCGCTCGGATGATGGAAGCTTTCTAAATGAACCATACACTGTTGGAATCATCACGTGCCCGGCGGTAAACGCCAATAAAGTGGAATTTGAGAGGAAAAATGAAATAGGCCCAGCCATGTGGCAACGTATTCTCAAAGTACTGTCCGTTGGGGTAAAACATGCCCACGATTCCATTGTCCTTGGGGCATGGGGTTGTGGAGCATTCGGAAACGACGGCCATGAAATCGCTCAACTGTTCTGTCGGGCGCTCGAACAAAACTTCAAGGGGGGCTACAGGCAGGTTGTTTTTGCCATTCTGGATTGGTCCCGGGACCGAAGGTTTATCGGGCCATTTCAGGAGGCTTTCAAAGTGAACTGAAGGGTGATCTTCCGATTTCCCGGTCGAAATTTCTGGCTCTCGGGCTCACCCTGCCGAAAACAGGCTAAGGTTTTCCTCTTGCCGGTTCTTCCGGAGCATTGCATGGCCGGGCGCCAATATGCAACGCGGCGAATGATATCCATTTTTCAGCTCTCCATAAGTTAATGCCCTCCTTAACAAAACTTCACGCATTCTAAACTATACTTAACTCGACTTTGCGCGGTGCTCTTGTATCATCCGACGCTAAAGGAAGTCTTTCGCTAAGAGAAGTATTTGGCATAAGCGGCATTGATGGACGAAACATAGACAAGGAGATGGAAGATGCACAGGGCAAAGAAGGGTTTTACAATTTTGATCGGGGTCTTTCTCATCACAGGGTTTTTAGCAGTGAGCAATGCCATCGGCGCCGGTCCGGGCTGGGGACATCGCGGGTTCGGTGGGGACCCTCTTTTGGGATTGTTGAACCAACTTGATCTGACAGACGCTCAGAAGACCAGTGTCGCCGGCACACTCAACTCGAATGTGTCTGCTCTGCAGGCTGCTGTACTGGCTTTAGCCACCACCAGGGCGCAGTTGATCGGGGACATCCTCCAGGGGAACAACATCACTACTACTGACCTCCCGGCCCTGACAACTGCCGAGACCAACCTCGCCAATATTGAGGTGACGATCTGGACAGGAATAAGGACCGATTTGATGGGATCGACACAGCTAGCCGATCTAAACGACATAGCGGCGAAAATCGGGACACACCATGGCCGATTCGGCCATCATCATATGTTCGGGGTGCTGCACAAGCTTGACCTGACAAAGGCCGAGAAGACCGAGATAGCCGGCATATTCAGCGCGAACAAAACCGCCATTAAGACCGCAGCAACAAATCTGGCCACCGCCAAGGCAAAGTTGATCCAGGACATCCTCCTCGGCAACCCCATCGGGACCAGCGCAACTGGCGACCTCGCGACCCTGGAGAATGCTGCGTCCGCGTTCGCCACTTTTCAGGCGACGATCTGGATCGATATAAGGGCCGATTTGATGGCATCGCAGATAACCACTCTGGACAACATAGCGACGAACATCGCCAAAGCGACAAAGATCACCGCCGCGATAGACGAAAGATTTGCGATTCTGGAAAAATGGATCGCAAAGCATTAGCAAATAGCAACCTTGGCAGCCGGGGGGTTGTGAGCGCAAAATTCTGCAAATTGCGAAAGCTTAAAAGAGCGGGGGAAAGTTTCCCCCGCACCCCCCAGGATTTCAGCCGCGCAGCGGCGAAGGGGGTGTGGGGGGCGCAGCTCCCCACGCTTTTCCGGATTATTTATTTGCAAAACATTTCGTACACGATCCAGCCGGGGGACCCAACTTTCCCCGGCTGCATGTTATTCAACCCTTTAGACAGCCCAGTGGGCGGGGCCGCAACATTCCGAGCGCCTGCGCATACCGTTCCGAGTGCTGTTTGCCGAACCAGTTGCCGGGAGGGACAGCCTGCCCTTGCTCGCTACTCACAACTTGCGCTGCAGTGAAAAACCTTCCCTCGTTGACAATAAGAAGAATGATCGCTAGCGTCTATATAGTTAGATTGATTGGACAAAATTGATCCTGTCCATCCCGCTTAGCAATGCCCACTGTTTGGAATCTCTGCATAAAATCCGGACAGGAGGAACAATTCACCTCTTTGGAGGATTTCGACAGCGGCATTTTCCCTTCAGAAAGACTCGACACCTTGTGAAGGAGATTGGCAGGGCCAGTGATGAGAAGACCTTTTGTAAGATTGGCCGGTAAGCCTCACATTTTCAAAACGCTCATCTCGGTAGTCTGTCTTTGTTTTTGGGCTTCGCAGGCGATAGCGGCCAAGAATCCGCGGGAAGTAATCAAAAACGGTACGGACCAGGTGCTTAAAATACTCAATGAACACCCTGAAAACACCCATGCCCGCAGGGAAGAAATCCGAGCGGTGGTCGATGAATACTTTGACTTCGAAGGCATAGCGAGGTGCGTCCTGGGATCGAAATGGAATAATCTGCCCCCCGAAAAGCAGCAGGAATTTACACAGGATTTCACCAGGCCGCTGATTAATACCATCGGGCACATGGGAAATTATGCCAACGGAGAGATCACCTATAACCAGAAACAGATGGGACAGGATAATGCCGTTGTCGAGGCGCTTATGAGTAGAAACTGGGTTACCAAGGTCGGTGTCGATTACTACCTCTACCTGAAGAACGGGAACTGGAAGGTACACGATGTCGCTGTCCAGGGCGTAAGTCTGGTGAGCAATTACCGCTGCCAGTTCGCCGCAATATTATCGAGAAACTCATTTGATGATTTATTGAAGCAGTTAGAGGAGAAAATTGCTCAAGGCTGAGAGGTTCTTTTCGTTACCGTTTACTGATTTCAATTCTCCCTGCTCTTTTTGATAAAAACTTCTTTCCTATGTCTTACGGCGTTCTTCCTCGAGCTTCCTTTCCCAGTAGCACGAAATCCCCAGGCCCTTCATACCTGTCTCGAAACATCGGTTGCACGAGATGCACTTGGCGCTGGCGGTATCTCCACCCTTCCACCGTTTGATGAGATGTGGTTCGCGAATAAACGGGCGGGCCATGGAAATGTAATCTGCTTGTTTCTCCTTCAGAATCCCGTCTATTATGGGCAATGACCGTATGCCCCCGACAATTATGACGGGAACGTTAGTCCTTTCTTTGATGTACTGGGCAAAGTCCGCCAGGTAGGCCTCATCTTTTTCTTTAACAATCATCCTCTTAGTGCAATGTTTGTCTTCATTCGAAATCGAGCAGCAGGCGCTTACCTGGATCGCATCTATTCCGTCATTGGCGAGACGTCGAGCAATTTCTGCCGATTCGGGAAGCTCGAGACCGTCCCCGACAAAGTCCTGTGCACTGAGCTTGAACATGACTGGAAAATCTTTTCCTACCTTTCCTCTGATTGCTTCGAGGATCTCTCCCACCAGGCGATACCGATTCTGAAGACTGCCCCCATACATGTCGCCGCGTCTGTTCCATGCGGGAGAGAGGAACTGGTTGATGCCGAACCCGTGAGCACCATGAATCTGAATACCGTCGAAGCCGGACCTGCGAGACCGGGACGCTGCGGCGGCATGAGCCTCCACGAGTCGGGCAATATCTTCCCGGGTCATCTCCTTGGGGACTTTGTCTTCCGCAGAATACGCAATGGCGGAAGCACCCCATAATTCATCGCCTTCCCGGAAAAAAAGCTTAGGGTTGGCCTTTGCTAAACAGTGGACGAGTTGAACAGCGATCTTGCCACCCTCTCTGTGCACCGTGTCGACGAGTTTTTTCAGCCCTTCAGCCTGTGCGTCGTCGTAATTACCCAACATGTAAGGCAGTCCCTGCCCATTTGTCATGACATACTGGTAACCGGTCAAAATGAGCCCGATGTCTCCCTTGGCAAGTTCACCATAAAACTCCAGGGCGCGGTCGGTCACATAGCCTTTCTGGTCTCCGACGCCGCTCCACGTGGAGGACCTGATGGCGCGGTTAGAGAGTTCCAGGGATCGGATCCGGGATTTTTCGAATAGAAAATGGTTATCGGCCCTCGCGAGTCCGGACCCCACAACTACTGCCGCCGTTGCTGCCAACCCTGTTTTCAGAAATTTTCGACGCGAGAGTTTCTTGACCATAAATCTCTGCCTCCTCCGGCAGTTCCATTTTGGGAGAATTACTCAAAATCAATAGTATAATGTGTGCCCTGTCAAACCTGCCGGAAAGAAGCATAATGGCATGTTGACCGAACTTCAAGGACAGAACCCAAAACCTTTTATTCATTCTTGAATTCGCAAGCTCCAGAAATTCAAAATGTTCCCCGCTTGCCACTCCAGTCTATCGTGAATAATATTATCTGCGGTAAGCGGGATGAATCGATTCAAATCGGATTAAGCGCGCCGCAACACGCACCTGGTTTTCTCGATGCCCGATCTAGCTGTTTCTCTAAATCTTTCAGAAACTGGCTTTAAACCTCCCAATCAACTCCAGCCAATCCAACCCCGAAGCCCCGATCAAGCATAATGCCGGAATTCCCGCCACTGACAGGGCTTGTGATTTAAGGATTCCCAGCCGCACAGGGCCAATGGTCGTTGAGGCAAACTCGATGGATTCGCACAATGAGCTCAGGGTGCTTCTTGTAGAGGATGATGAAGACGATTACATCCTCATAAGGACGCTTCTCTCCGAATCTGCCTTCGGCAGAATAAAAGTCGACTGGGCCCACTCCTACGAAGCCGGATTGGATGCCCTGAGCCGTATCGGCTATGATGCGTGTCTGCTGGACTACGCGCTCGGAGCCCGAAGCGGTCTCGATCTTTTGTCCGAGGCCAGGCGGGAAGGCGCCAGCGCCGCCGTGATCCTCCTAACGGCCCGTGCCGGAAAAGGCATCGTGCTTGAGGCTCTCGCCGCAGGCGCGTCTGATTACCTGGTGAAAGGCGAAATTAGCGCATCTTCGCTCGAACGGTCGATCCGGTATGCCGTGGAAATAAAGAAAGCCGAACTTGAACTGAGGCGGCATAAGGACCATCTCGAGGACCTTGTTAAGCACAGGACTTCCGAACTCCGGCAGGCAAACCTGAGTCTCAGGACGCAGATCGAGGAGCGCATGGAAGCCGAGCAGGCCCTCAGGCGAAACGAAGAAATGTTCCGATCTCTGGTGATCAACTCTCTGGATATTATTTTCACTATTGCTGCCGATGGAATCATAACTTCGCTAAACCCCGCCTTCGAAAAAGTAACCGGCTGGAAACCCGAAGAGTGGGTCGGCAGGGACTATGGCCTGTTGGTGCATCCCGATGATTTGCCAACACTGGAGGAACGCAGCCAAAGGGTACTTATGGGTGAGGAGTTTCTACCCGGAGAAGTACGGGTGCTGGTAAAATCCGGCGGATTCCGGCTGCTGGAATTCCAGTCCGCCCCACTGTATGCCGGGAATTGCATTGTCGGCCAGATTGGCACCGCACGCGACATAACCGACAGGAAAAAGGCAGAGGAAAGAATAGTTCAGCAGCACTCCTTTCTTAAAACCGTTCTCGAGTCGATTTCCCATCCCTTTTATGTAGTTGACGCCAAAGACTACAGCGTTGTGCTCGCTAATAACGCCGCCGCCTCCATGGAGCTTTCGTCCAACGTCAAATGTCATAACCTCTTTCACCGGAGCGATAAACCCTGTGAGGGCCTCGAGCACAAATGTCCTCTCAAGGAAATCAAAAGTTCCGGGAAGCCGCTGACAACCGAACATATCCATTACGATCACCTGGGCATGCCCCGATACGTCGAAGTTCATGGTCATCCGATTCTGGATGAAAATGGAGAGGTCTCCAAGATCATCGAGTACTGCCTCGATATAACAGACAGAAAGGAGATCGAGCAAAAGCTCCTCAGAGCCAACGATGATCTGGAAATCCGGGTGCAGAAACGAACGGAGGAATTGGCGGATGCGAATCTGGCCTTGATGAACGAAGTAGGCGAACGAAAGCGGATCGAGGAAGCGCTGCGGCTCAATGAAAAGAGGCTTGAAGCCCTGCTGGACCTCAGCCAGATTCCCTGGGCCTCCGAGAGGGAGATAGCCGACTACGTGCTCGACCAGGAAATTATGCTCACTCGAAGCGAGACAGGTGCGATAGGTTTTCTCGACAAAGAGGAAAAGGTGCTTACCTGGGCCACCGGAGTTCACGATCCTTCGGAATTATCACGCATTCAAACGGGGGAAGCCGGAACATGGGCCGATGCGGTCAGGAACCGCAAACCGGTGGTCGTAAATGAGAGCTCAAATGCTGATGCGGACCGCAAGGGGCTGCCGTTTTCGCACATTCGTCTCAGGCGGTTCATGAGCATTCCCGTTTTCGATGGGCAGAGGATAACCGCAGTGGCAGTCGTCGCGAACAAAAGTGATGATTTCGATCAGTCCGACCTCAGACAACTGAGCCTGCTTATGGATGGCATGTGGAAGCTGATCCAGCGTGAGCGATCCATAAAAGCTTTGAAGGATGCCGAAAATCTGGCCGCGATCGGCAGGGCACTCTCCGGCGTTGCACATGATATGAAAACTCCTTTGATAGCCATCGGGGGATTTGTAAAACAGGTACAGCGCCATTTCGCTAAAACCCATCCCGATTGGGGCAAAATGCGAATCGTGTTGAGCGAGACTCAGCGGCTCGAGAAAATGGTCGAAGACATGCTTGATTTCTCGAAACCATTGCACCTCCGGAAGTCGCCGGAGGCGATCAGCGCCGTATTGGAAGAGAGTGTCGCCGTGACAAGGCCGCTGGCCGATGGGAAAAGAGTCGAGCTGCGAGTCGAGGCGCTTGGGTCCGTGCCTCCTGTGCTGCTCGACCGCTCACGAATAAAACAGGTGTTTATCAATCTCCTGACCAACGCCATTGAGGCCTCACCTGAAGGCCGGACCGTCAAGATATGCTACCGTATGCAAGGGAAGGACGTGGTTGTCGACGTCACGGATAAGGGGCCTGGTATTGCGCTTGAAATCCGCAAGGAGATCTTTTTGCCCTTCTTCACCACAAGAAAAGAGGGGACGGGCCTCGGGCTTCCGATTGTCAAAAAGATCATCGAGGCCCACAATGGCAGCCTTGAAGTGCTCGACACGTTCCGAGGCGCCACATTCCGCGTAAGACTGCCGGCCTGAATCCCTCCCGGCTTTCTTCTTCACAGTTACTGTCAGTGTCTTTTTCGCATGCAGTTATCATCGACAAATTCCTCTTGACCTGGAAACTTTATCGGCGTACGTCTATGCCCTCAAGGCAAATTATCAAAAGTTCCGGAAAGCGAGGAGGTCAAGCCGTGCAGCGTTTGTTCATCGGATTGCTCTGTTTTGCACTTGTATGTGGGCTTTGCGGCTGTGCCGGATTCAAGGATTCGTCCAACCGTTCAGGACAGGAATTAGCACTACAGCAGTCTGAAACCAAAGCCCAGGCTCTCATTCCCGAAGCGCCTCAAATCTGTCTCCTGGACCCTGCTTCATGCATCCCGCAAACCACTTCACCTGTCACTCCGCCGGAAAAAGTGGTGCCTATCGTGCAAGTTCCCGAAACATCTTTTGATTTCGGAACAATGAGTGGAGACTCGGTGTTCGTCCATAAATTTCAAATAAAGAACGTCGGCACATCCGAACTAATAATCAAGAAAATCATTCCCGGCTGAGGCAGTTGGGTTGCCCGTTATGACAGGGCAATCCCTCCCGGCGGTGAGGGAGCAATTACTATTGCGGTCAGCGCCACATCCTGCTCCGGCGGAGCAAAGAAGTCCGCTCTTGTTAAGTGCAATGACCCACAGACACCCTATTTTTTCCTGGTTCTCAAAGGCAAAAGCGGCTTTTAAGCTTCTCCTCCATTCAGAAAATGAACGGATCCGAATTCATCAATGACGAAGTCCTTCAATGTGCCGAGAGGTATCTTTTCCGGCACGTTCACCCTCTGATCTCAATCGGAACGGCAAGCGACCGCTACAGAGGCTGGACGGGTCAGATTTACTCCGAAGAGCTTTACAGGCAGCAAATAACCAGCCGTACCAACCGGGTTGGAAATAAAAGCTTCCGGGAGGAAGTCCTGCCGGTGGACTCGGTCCTGGAATATTTCCAGCACTTTAAGGTACTCGAAATAGATTACACCTTCTATGCCCCTCTTATCGAAAATGGGGTCCCCACACCCTGTGCCAATACGCTGAAGCAATACTCCATGCGCATGAGACCGGAAGACAGGGTCTTTTTAAAGGCGCCGCAGATGTTTTTCGCCCGGAAGGTGTGGCGCGGAAAGGACTACGCTCCGAATGAACACTACCTCGCCTCGGATGCTTTTGCCCGGCAATTCTACGACCCAGCGGTAAATCTACTCGGACCGAACCTTAAGGGCATCATTTTCGAGCAGGAATATCAGAGGCAGTCGGAGCGCATCCCCCCCGTGGAACTCGCAGCCCAACTGGACCGCTTTCTCAGCTCTATTCCGCGTGACAACAGGTACCACGTGGAGCTGCGAACTGAGGCATACTACTGCAGGCCGGTAATCGATGTTCTGCGAAAACACGGCACGGGACAGATACTGTCACATTGGACCTGGCTCCCTTCCCTCAAAAGGCAGTTTTCACGGGCCGGAAACCGTTTTACAACCGCCGGGGGCCAGGCCGTCATTCGGCTGATGACGCCAATCGGCATCCGTTACGAGGACGCCTATGCCATGGCCTTTCCTTTCGACCGGCCGATAGAGGAAATGATTCAGCCAGGAATGATCGCCCAGACCGCTCAGTTGATGTGGGAGGCACTCAGAGGTGAGGTTGAGATCAATGTCATAATTAATAACCGGGCGGGCGGAAACGCGCCGCGCCTTGCACAGAGGATCGTCAGTGAGTTTGTGGCGATGGGGAGGGGAAAAAAGAGCTTGGAGCCATAAACATGCAATCAGAGCGCTCCCTGGTTATCAGTGCTTAACGGGCACCTCCAGCATGAAAAAAGGAGCGCGCTCGGGAAAACGCTGCTTCAAAACCGCAACGCAAACATTATATACGGGCACGTTTGCACTGGTTTTGCCTTCGAAGTATCCTTGATGAGCGTGGCCATGAAAAACCGCAGTCGCCGCGAAGCGGTTCAAGGGCCCCTCAAGGCGGCTCGATCCCAGAAAAGGGAATAATTCCGGCGGCTCACCGGCCACAGTGTCACGAATCGGGGCATAGTGCATGACCACAATCCGAGGACCGAGGTCGAGTTTGGAAAGACCGGTTTCAAGCTTTTCTGCCTCGACTTCGACTTCCTTCACAAAGTCCTTTATAACCTGCTCGCCCCATGGGTGGACGGCCTGCCCGCCGAATCCGCCCCCGAACCCCTTAACTCCGGCAAAGCCAACGCCGTAAATCTCCAGGTTATCCCCATCCATCATGATTAGACCGGCCCCGGAAAGCTGTTCCAACAGCGCGTCTTGCTTCCCTGATTCGAAATCATGGTTTCCAAGTACACAGAGAACAGGTATCTTATTCAACACGGGCACGGCTTGTTCGAGAAAGACACAAGCCTCCTCGGGGAGGCCCAAATGGGTAATATCGCCGCAAACCAGCAGAATATCCGCCTCATCGGCAATTTGCTCAAAGACCGGCCGAAGGACCGGTTTCGAATCCCGCTTGCAGTGAACGTCGCTAATTGCCGCCACCCTGACCACATTTTTTGCGATGCTTCCGGTCCGCCTGGTCGATGCATTCACAGACTCTGAATTCTCCTTTTTTGTTCAGCTTATCAAGAGTAACTTCAGTCATTGGAAAAAAGCTAAACGGATAAAGTACGAGGACGCTGAAGGCGAGTGGATGGTATGCTCACAACTTATCGGATAAGCTCAATACTGTTCACATAAGGTGGTTCAGGTTTTGAGGCGGGCTTTCCAGCCCGCCGGGCACGGGCAGGCTGGAAACGGGGTCCCCACATCTCAAACAGGGCCTGCATTTCCGGATCACTTGCGGTCTTCATTTTCCAGTTTCACCATTAGGTCCAGATTCCGGCGAACCTGCTTCTGATCGGTTTTCCTGTTGACTTTATTGGGGGCGTGCTTTCTGTGCCTGATTATTTCGGTCTTTTGAGTTTTTGAACCCATCTTTGTCTCCTTGGCAAAAATAAAGACCCGGGGGCTCCGGATCAAATTCATCCAGTGATGGCGGTGGAGCGGATATAACAGATAAGATCGATCATGTCACCAGATTTCCTCACCGGTCTGATCTCTCGTAATTCAGGCCGTGCCTGCGGACAGTCGAAACCAGTTTACCGAGGCGAGGGAACTGCCGTCGGCCCAATTTAGACAAATGCCGGGCCAACTGCTCAAAGGCGAACGGAATGTAGTTAAGAAATTGCCTCTTGTTCTTCTTAATCCCCAGGAAACCAAAGGCGCCAAGCATTTGAAGATTTCTGGCGAGCCTGACTGCCTCGAATTTTCTGATGAAATCTCCCTTTGAGCCGCCAAGGTACTTTCCCGCAGATGACCAATACATTGAAACGAGTCCGGCCTGCAATCCTTCAGGGACCCTAACATAAGGGTCGATCAGCAGCGAGGCAAGATCATAGGCCGGAGGCCCGAACCGCATTCCCTGGAAATCGAGCAGCCAGAGCCTTGCGCGGCAGACCATGATATTGCGGCTCTGGAAGTCCCTGTGAAAAACCAAAGAACTCTTGTGTACTCCCGCAGCCTCCGAAAGCGCTTCGAAATCCGGGAGGAGTTCATCGGAAGCGATTTCAAACCCCAGACAGCCGTTGACGAAGGACTCTCGAAAATACTCAAGCTCACGCTCATAGACAAAAGAAGGATCGTATAAGGCTGTATCGAAGCAAAACCCCGGCTCGAAACCGTTCGGGGCTTTCCTGTGGAGCGCTCCGAGCATCCTGACGACATGACTGTATATAGATTCCAGGTTCGTCCGGCGCGAATGTACGAAATCTTGTAAATGCAGGTCTCCGGCGTCTTCGAGGAGAAATCTTCCCTCACGGGCGTCGGCATAGAGGATGCGCGGTACCGGTAACCCTTTCGAGTGGAGGTGGTTGCCGATGAGAAGATAGGAGTCGTTCTCATCGGTGGAGTCTGGTTTTACTCGAGGCGAAATCAGACCGACAAACGAGGAAGACCCGCAATAAATCCGAAAGAACTTCCTGTCGGACCCATCGCCGAAAACTGGAGAGATGCGAATCTTTTCAAAGGCGCCCGAGATGGCTCGAGCCTTTTCGACAAGGTCGTCAAGTCCGGGGGAATTGTAGAAGATCGATTTCACGTTTCTCCCGGCGCGAATATTTTTCCCGTATGGCTGCCCGAAATACTCATCCCATCCGCAACAATGCAGTCTTTGAGACTGCTTCCTTTCTCGATCCGTATGTCGTCCCACAAGATGACGTTCTCAAGACTGACGCCTTCGCAAATTCGAACCCCCTGGCCCGCCACAACCGATCCTTTGAGGCTGCAGTCAGGGTGTACAACCGCTTCCGGATGAATTGAAATATTCTCCCCGGTTCTAACAGGCAGAAGCAACCCCGGATCGAGTTGAGCAAGCTCCCCGGTAACTTTTCTGTAGCTCTGGACCGACCCCACTTCGCGCCAGAAAAGGCCCTGCTGTGTAATGGCCCTGGGCGCGGCGCCCTGCGCTATAAGCCCCCGATAGATATTGAGAATATCTCCCGGCACTCCCGCACGAGAGCCTGCCAGGGCCGAAGGGCTTATGAGATGGATTCCGCTAAAAGCCATAAGTCTGACGCCGTTCCCCCTCTCTTTGATCTCTTGCGCCTCGCGCCCGAATCCGAGCACATATCCATCCCCACTTACCGCTACGTTATTGAATGCGGGCCAGTCATGCATCAGAAGGCTGACTTCAAAGCCCTCGAGCTTGTGGCGCTCATACAACCCTTTCAGGTCCACATTGCTGATGATATCGACGTTGATAACTGCGAAAGGCTCGTCCGCAAAGTGCTCTGCCGCAGACCTGATTCCGCCTCCCGTTCCAAGCAGCACGGGCTCATCGAGCACTTTGACCGGCATCGGCCACTGCTTTTCCGAGACCGCTGCGGCAAGGCGGTCTTTGAGGTGATAAGCGTTGATAAATGCAGCGTCGAACCCACGGCGATAAAGCCTCTCGATCCAGAATTCGAGCAGCGTGACTCCCCGAAGCGACATCAGGGCCTTCGGGCGACAGTTTGTAAGCGGCAGAAGCCGGGTGCCAAGCCCGGCAGCCAAAATCATCGCGCGCATGAATTACTAGTGTCCTGCGTTAGAAATCCACTGCAAAAGTCCCAAGTACTCAAGCCGTCTTTCCGGCGGGGCCTGCCCCGGAAGTGTCCAGTCCGGGGGCCGGAATCCAGTATTTTCAATAAATTTCATTCACTTCTGGACCCCAGCCTTCGCCGCGGCGACATAAGCGTTGGCCCCATTCCCAAGCTTGAATTATGTTCCCAACTCTTGACTCAGGACACCGGGAGCTTTTCAGGTCCTGCATGCACTTGCGACCCAACCGCCAAGAATCCCGGCATAATTCGGGTCGGTGATCTCCACGCGCGTCCCGCCGCCCGGCGCGCTTTTCAATACCACATCACCCTGCGCAAGCCAATTGATAACCTGAGAATATACTTCGTACTCGAGCGATAATCCGCGCCGGCGAATTTTATCTATATCGTCATCCGGCCAGATTGGATAGACAGCCTGGGCGATAATGAGCCCCGTGTCTTCGCCTTCATCTGCGAAGTGCACGGTGATGCCCCCCCACCTGCAACCATATTCTAAAGTATCCTCATAGCCGTGCTGTCCCGGAAAGCACGGAAGCAGCGCCGGGTGGATGTTGAGGATTCTCAAGCCGCCTGTATTGAAGTGATTTATGAAATAAGGTGTTACCAGGCGCATGAAACCCGCCAGGCATACATAATCGGGGCTGTAAGAATCTATTATCCGGATCAGCTCGTGTTCGGCCAGGACCAACCGCGCAAGCCGAGCTTGCCGCTCGATCGGGTCAGGATTTTTAACTATTCTCTGCCTCCGGTCCAAATCAGCAAGATCTACCGGCAATTCGGCCTTTTCCAGTTCGGCGGGGGAGTGTTTCAGGAAAGCTTTGTAATCCACATGGAATGCGGGAATGCCGGCCCTTGCGGCCCTCTCGAGACCGAAAGCCTCCCGCCTGTCGCTGAGAACCACAACGATTTCTGCACGGAGGGTCCCGGCCAGGGACCTGTCTATCATTGCCTGCAGATTGGTCCCGCCGCCCGATATGAGCAGGGCGAGCCGCAGTTTTCGTGCGCTGTTGGCCATAAGCTGATCTTTTAAATCAAATTGAGCGCCGTTTCCGGTTATTTGAAGTAGCCCACGGCATTCCGGAAGAACTTAATCCCCTCCCCTTCTTCCGGAATTGGTTTCCCCTCGCGCTTATATTTTTCTTTAAAAAAAGTCCAGTCGGGGTGATTCGTGAAATGATTGAACGCCTCGGGATGAGGCATCAGCCCGGCGACTCTGCCTGTAAGGTCGCAGATTCCTGCAATATCTTCCACTGAACCGTTTGGATTGAAAGGAAACTCTGCGAGAGCAGGACTGCCGTCAGGCTTTGCATAACGCAAAAATACCTGCTGGCGGCCAATGAGCTTTTCAATAACGCCGGGTTCAGCGAAAAACTTCCCCTCACCGTGGCGTATCGGCAGCTCGACACTCCGGATATCGCGCGAAAGAACGCAATGTGATGCCGGGTTGACGGAAAGGTTTACCCACTGGTCGCGGAACCCCCCGCAGTCATTGGCGATGAGAGCGACTTCCCGCTTCATTTCCCCCCGCTGGAATCCCGGCAAAAGTCCCAGATTAACCAGCACCTGGAAGCCATTGCATATCCCGATCACAATTCCGCCGGTGTCCACAAATGCCGAAATCTGGTCCTGGAGCCGGTGTTTGAGACGCATGGCCATAATTACACCAGCCCCGTGGTCGTCACCCCAGGAAAATCCTCCGCCTATCACGAAAATCCGGAAGGAGGTCAAAGATTTCTCGCCTGAAATGAGACTGTTGAGGTGTACTCTTTCCACCTCCGCCCCGGCAACTTCCAGGGCATACGAGGTTTCAAGATCGCAATTGAGACCGAAACCTGTCATCACGAGAGCTTTCACCATTTCAAACTTAAACTCCCTCCATTTCGTGGCTTCGCGGTGAGGCGCCGCAGAAGACCAATCTCTACGCTCTCCCTGACCTGTCTATGACCAGGGGCGGGTCCCGGTTCCCAAGCCCCGCTTATTCCAGACAGTAGCCATAATGGATGACGGATAAGAAAAATGATCTGCCCCTTGCAAACGTGGGTTAATCTGGAAACGGAAACAAACCCAAACCAGCGCCACAACCAAGGAGGCAGATCATGGGAAAGTTTATCAC